>JAEWBD010000423.1 GCA_023391315.1 Bacteroidota bacterium
ATATTGAAAAACGCATCGGGAGACAATGCGAATCCTTTTTACAGCGTTGAAAAAACACCGCTTCCAATTATTTCGGATAAAGCGGTTATAACACCACCCGATTTGAAGCAGACTTTTGTTTATGATATACCAACGCAGGCAGGAAAAATATATACGCTGATTGCGAAGTAAATTGTCTGGACCTGGATTAGTAAGATTAAAAAATTAAACAGGAAATAATTCCATAAATAAAAATAGCAAGAGGTTATTACATGTAATCATAAAGAACATGTAGAGGATAAGTTTCAAAAGTTGAATAATTGTAATACTGACAATTTTTAATAAACAGGTTAATATACGTATTCATGATACAGGTAAACTACTTGAGAAAATTCATAAATAACACAAAAGCCGGATTATACATGCTATGCATGTTTGTTTTGTTTACGAATTTTTTATCTGCTCAAAAATCAAATACTGGAAAAGGCGCCTTTTATACCAGTGTTTATCCAAATATTTTCAGGCAGGCAGGGTATAGCCAGGCAGATATTGATGCAAAAGTTAATAAAGCTTATGAAGATTTATTTGAAGGCCCCAACAAAATATATTTTGAGGTGGAAGATTCGCTGGGCTATGTATCAGACATAAAGAATAAAGATGTTCGTACTGAAGGCATGTCATATGGAATGATGGTTGCCGTTCAACTCAATAAAAAAGATGTGTTTGATCGTATCTGGCGCTTTAGTAAAAAATACCTGCAACATAAAGAAGGGCCACGGGAAGGTTATTTCGCCTGGAGCTTCAATCCCAAAACGATGAAGCAAAATTCGCCGGGCACGGCTTCTGATGGTGAGTTATATTATGTAACAGCGCTTTTATTCGCTTCCAACAGGTGGGGCAATAAAACAGGTATTGACTATTATGGTGAAGCCAGGCATATTCTGGATGCAATGTGGAAGAAAGATGGAACGGGCGGCATTCACAATATTATCAATACCGAGCATAAACAGATAAGCTTTACACCCGAATACAACAATTATAAATGGACGGATCCTTCTTATCATTTGCCGGCTTTCTTTGAGGTTTGGGCAATGTATGCCAAAGATGGCCACGAGCAGTTTTATAAAGATTGCGCCGATACTTCCCGTGCATATCTGCACAGGGCCTGCCATCCTGTTACCGGATTAAACTATGACTATGCCGAATTCAGTGGTGAAGCACATATTGCTCCGTGGATGCCTGCAGGATTTCGTTATGATTCCTGGCGCGTACCCATGAATATTGCCATGGATTATTACTGGTTTGGAGCAGATAAAGAGTGGCAACGGGATTATGCAAAGCGGCTGCAAGCTTTTTTCCGCTCAAAAGGCATTGACACATTCGAAGACCAGTTTAATCCCGATGGTTCAAAGCCTGACTCTATTTTACAGGCAGGCGGCTTTAAAAAACTGCGTCATTCGCTGGGCTTGGTTTCCACGGTGGCTTCTACTGAAATAATTTATAACAGCAATAAAAAATTTGATTTTGTACATGCGCTTTGGAACAATAAACTGGCGCCCTATGCAGATGGTTATTTTGATCCTTATTATGATGGCTTATTGTATTTATTCAGCCTGATGCATTTAAGCGGAAAATACCAGATCATAAAACCTCAAACTCATTAACAAGCTAATTAACCAACACAATTTGTCTTATGAATATACAATTGAAAAAGGTTGCCTTATTGCTCGCCTGTTTTTGCATAACACTGTGTTCTTTTTCACAGAATAAAAAGTTCTATATCTTTCTCTGCTTAGGACAATCGAACATGGAAGGCAACGCCAGGTTTGAACCGCAGGATACAATAAATGTTGATTCCCGCTTTAAAGTGATGGAGGCAGTTGATTGCCCTGCACTGGGCCGTGTAAAAGGACAATGGTATACGGCTGTTCCGCCGCTGTGCCGCTGCCATACAGGATTAACGCCTGCTGATTATTTTGGCAGAACCTTATTGGAAAATCTTCCAAAAGATGTTACTGTAGGTGTGATAAATGTAGCCGTTGGCGGCTGCAAGATCGTGCTCTTCGATAAAGATAACTATAAAGGTTATGCCGATACCGCACCCGTTTGGATGAAGCCGATGATAAAAGAATATGACGGCAGCCCTTACGATAGATTGGTAGAAATGGCAAAGCTGGCCCAGAAAGACGGCGTGATAAAAGGCATCCTGCTGCACCAGGGTGAATCTAATACCGGCGATACTACCTGGCCTGCACAGGTAAACGTTGTGTACAAGAATCTTTTAAAAGATCTTAATCTTAAAGCTACCGCAGTGCCTTTACTGGCCGGCGAAGTGGTGCACGAGGAACAAAATGGTATTTGCGCCAAAATGAATGCTATTATTGATAAACTCCCGCAAACTATTCCCACAGCGCATGTGGTTTCATCAAAAGGCTGCGGTGTGGCAAAAGACAACCTGCATTTTAATGCTGCCGGTTACAGGGAATTTGGAAAACGCTATGCCGCTGTTATGCTGCCTTTATTGGGTTATAAAATGAAGACGGAAAATTAAAGGCTTTAAAAATAATATAACAAATACCTGATCATACCATCAAACAGACAAACATGATAAAATACATTTTGCTTATTGCTTTTGCGGCATTTATTTATCCGCAAACAAATGCACAGCCTGTCACCAAACATGCGCCACGGGGTTTTGATTCTATGCAGGCAAATATCCCGCATGGAAAAATTGATACCATCACCTATAACTCAAAAACGGTTGGCAATGCGCGAAGGGCTTTAATTTATACACCGCCGGGCTATTCTAAAAAAAACAAATACCCTGTGTTGTATTTGCTGCATGGCATTGGGGGTGATGAAAAAGAATGGCTCAACGGCGGCAGCCCGCAGGTAATACTGGATAACTTATATGCCGAAGGGAAACTCGTTCCTATGATTGTTGTGATGCCCAATGGCCGTGCCATGAAAGATGACCGAGCAACCGGCAATATTATGGCGCCCGATAAAGTGCAGGCTTTTGCCACTTTCGAACAGGATCTGTTAAATGACCTTATTCCGTACATCGAAAAGAAATTCCCGGTTTATACAAATCGTGAACACCGTGCTATAGCCGGTTTGTCAATGGGGGGCGGCCAGTCGCTCAATTTTGGCCTGGGCAACCTCGATAAATTTGCCTGGGTGGGCGGCTTTTCTTCGGCGCCAAATACCAAAACACCTGAACAATTAGTGCCCGATCCGGAAAAAGCAAAACAAATGCTGCAGTTGCTTTGGATTTCCTGTGGCGATGCAGATGGCTTAATAATGTTCAGTAAGCGCACACACGATTACCTGGTTAAAAACAATGTGCCGCACATTTATTACATAGAGCCGGGCGTGCACGATTTTAAGGTGTGGAAGAATAGTTTGTATATGTTTTCGCAGTTGTTGTTTAAACCTGTGGACCCGTCTACATTTTCGCAGTACACAGTGTTGGGAACGCCCGCCGAAACCAATGTATACAATGCAAAATATCCACAGATATTACCCGATAGCCGCGTTATCTTCCGCATAAAAGCGCCGGATGCAAAAACAGTACAAATTGATTTGGGTAAGAAATATGATATGCTGAAAGATACCGGTGGATACTGGCAGGTAACCACCGATTCCATCGGTGAAGGCTTTCATTATTATTGTTTGATTGTTGATGGCCTTGCCGTTGCCGATCCCGCCAGTGAAACATTTTATGGTATGGGGCGCATGGCAAGCGGCATTGAAATTCCTTTTGCCAATGGCGATTATTATGCTTTAAAAGATGTGCCGCACGGCGATATACGTATCAAAGATTACTTTTCCCCGGTTACCCGCTCCTGGCGCCAAATGTATATTTATACGCCACCCGGCTATGATCAAAATACATCTGATAAATATCCTGTTTTATACATCCTGCATGGCGGCGGTGAAGATGAACGTGGCTGGGCCGCACAGGGAAAAACCAGCCTCATTTTAGATAACCTTATTGCTGAAGGCAAAGCTAAACCTATGATGATTGTAATGCCCGACGCCAATATTGGAATGGGTGGTTTTAATGCTAAGGGTATAGAAGGTTCAATGAAAATGTTTGAAAACGAAATGAAGCAGTCGGTCATTCCTTTCGTTGAAAAAAATTACCGTGCCAAAACTGATGCCGGCAGCCGTGCGCTTGCAGGATTATCAATGGGTGGTTTGCATACGCTTTATACCGGTATCAATAATACGGACGTGTTTTCTTACCTCGGTGTGTTCAGCTCCGGATGGATAGTGCCGATGATGGATAAAACCGCAGAGGCACAATATGCTTTTTTGAAAGAAAATGCTGATAAAATAAACAGCAACCTGAAAACATTCTGGATTTCAGAAGGTGGCCCGGAAGACATTGCTTACAAGAACGGCAAAATCATGTTAGGCAAATTAGATGATCTGAAAATTAAACATACTTATTATGAATATCCCGGCGGGCATACCTGGCCGGTGTGGAGGAATGCGCTGTATCATTTTGCGCCGTTGCTGTTTCAATAAATTAAGCCTGAAGTAGCAGGCACCCGTTCATACATGAATCAATCATTACTATAAAAAAATTAATCATTTAAAAAATTGCCAAATGAAATTAAAACATGCACTCTTTTTATC
>JAEWBD010000475.1 GCA_023391315.1 Bacteroidota bacterium
GCCCTGCATTGGGCGGCCATCTTTCTGTTTATGGAACGCGGGTTCCTTTCTTTGCTGCAGCAGCTCTTAGTTTACTCAACTGCATTTACGGATATTTCATTTTACCGGAATCATTGCCTGCAGAGCGTCGCCGCAAGTTTGAGTGGAAACGTGCAAACCCTGTTGGTGCTTTAAAACAATTTAAAAAACATCCTTCTCTTTCCGGGCTTATTGTTGCTATCATTCTCATTTATCTTTCAGCTCATGCCATACAAGCCACCTGGCTTTTTTATAACATGGAAAAATTTAACTGGGACGCGAAATGGGGCGGTTATTCATTAAGCTTTATCGGATTGATGATTGCATTGGTGCAAGGGCTGTTAATCCGCATTATTATACCTAAGCTTGGCCAGGAACGCAGCGTATATGTTGGGTTAATTTTATACAGTATCGGCTTTATTTTATTTGCATTTGCCATGCAGGGATGGGAGATGTTTGTATTCATGATCCCGTATGCTTTAGGCGGCATTGCAGGGCCTGCTTTACAAGGTATAATTTCAAGCCAGACGCCGGCTACTGAACAAGGCGAATTACAGGGCGGGTTAACCAGTTTAATGAGCGCCTCTGCTATTGTTGGGCCGGTGATCATGACTGGCTTGTTTGCCTATTTTACAGGTAAAGATGCCCCTTTTAAATTTCCCGGTGCGCCGTTTATTGTTGGCGCCATGCTCACTACTACAAGCGCTGTTCTTGCTTATAAAAATTACAGGAAGAATAAAACGGTAATTAAAGAAGACGAGGTTCAATATTCCACAGCCGATATAAACGAATAACATCAGCTTTTACATATTACGGCGATATTGCCCGCCCACTTCATACAATGCATGGGTTATTTGCCCGAGTGAACAATATTTCACTGTTTCCATTAATTCTTCAAAAATATTTCCATTATTTATCGCAACATTTTTCAACTTATTTAATTTATTAACTGCTGCGCTTTCATTGCGCTGATGAAATGCCTGCAGGTTTTGTATTTGTTGTTCTTTTTCTTCTGTGGTTGAACGAATAACTTCATTTGGCAAAACGGTTGGCGAACCTTTTTTATTAAGAAAAGTATTTACGCCAATCAACGGTAATTCTCCTGTATGTTTTTGATGTTCGTAATGCAAACTTTCTTCCTGTATTTTATTGCGCTGATACATTCTTTCCATTGCACCCAAAACACCACCACGTTCGGTTAAACGGTCAAATTCTGCAAGCACAGCTTCTTCCACCAAATCAGTTAATTCTTCAATGGCGAATGAACCCTGGATAAAATTTTCTGTTTTTGCAGAGCCCAATTCACGGTTAATAATTAATTGTATTGCCATTGCACGGCGCACACTTTCTTCAGTTGGTGTTGTGATGGCTTCATCATAAGCATTTGTATGCAGCGAATTGCAGTTGTCATAAATGGCATACAAAGCCTGCAACGTCGTGCGTATATCATTGAAATCAATTTCCTGTGCATGCAATGAACGGCCGGATGTTTGAATGTGATATTTTAATTTTTGTGAACGTTCATTGGCTTTGTATTTATACTTCATCGCTTTTGCCCAAATGCGTCTCGCCACACGACCAATTACGCTGTATTCCGCATCCATTCCATTACTAAAAAAGAAAGAAAGATTTGGCGCGAAATCATCTATGTGCATGCCGCGGCTTAAATAATATTCCACATAAGTAAAACCATTCGCTAACGTAAATGCTAATTGAGTAATTGGATTTGCACCGGCTTCTGCAATGTGATAACCACTGATGCTGACGCTATAAAAATTTCTTACTTTATTATTGATAAAATATTCCTGCACATCACCCATTAATTTTAGCGCAAATTCTGTTGAGAAGATACAGGTATTTTGCGCCTGGTCTTCTTTTAAAATATCGGCCTGTACAGTTCCTCTAACCTGGTTTAATGTTGCTGCTTTAATTTTTTCATATACATCTTTTGGCAATACTTCATCACCGCTTAATCCCAACAACTTTAAGCCCAAACCATCATTGCCTTCAGGCAATCTTTCCGGTGAAGATGGATTGTAATAAGTGGGTTTATTTTGATGTTTGAATTTTTTATCCAATTCACTATTCACCATTGACCATTCGCCATTTTCCTTAATCCATTTTTCACATTGCTGGTCAATGGCAGCATTCATAAAAAATGCAAGAATAATAGGAGCCGGGCCATTGATGGTCATGCTCACAGATGTTTTTGCATCACACAAATCAAAACCGCTGTATAATTTTTTTGCATCATCAACAGTTGCAATGCTTACACCGCTGTTACCGATCTTTCCATAAATGTCGGGACGATGGTCCGGGTCTTCACCATACAATGTAACACTGTCAAACGCGGTGCTCAAACGCTTTGCAGGTTGCTCTAATGAAACATAATGAAAACGTTTGTTGGTACGTTCCGGTCCGCCTTCACCGGCAAACATTCTTGTCGGGTCTTCACCTTGCCGTTTCAATTCAAATACACCTGCAGTAAATGGAAATTCGCCGGGAATATTTTCCTGCAGTTGCCATTTTAAAATATCACCCCAGTCTTTATATTTTGGTAAAACAATTTTTGGAATTTTGGTGCCACTTAAAGAAGTTGATGTTAATGGTTGTTTGATGACTTTATCACGAACAGTATATTCAAAAAAATCTGCGCTGTATTTTTTTTGTAATGATGACCAACCATCAATCAATTTTTTGCATTCGGGATTAAGCTGTGTTTCATAATGTTTAATAATCTCACCCAAACCCTCTCCAAAGGAGAGGGTTTTAGACGATGCTGTTTTAATATCATCCAAATTTTTCACACCGTGAAGTTGATATAATTTAGAAGCAATGGTACATTGTTCGTCAACCCACTTATCATACTCCCTGTTGCTCTCAGAAATTTCAGATAAATAGCGAACACGTTTTGGCGGAATGATTAATGATTTTGATGTTGTATCTTTTATATGATGTACTTCAATCTTGCCAAAATCAACTTTGGTTTTTTCTTCAACTGTGAGCATTATTTTTTCAAACAACTCATTAATACCCGCGTCATTAAACTGCGATGCAATGGTTCCAATAATGGGCAGCTCCTCATCTTTCGCATTCCATAAACCACGGTTGCGTTTATATTGTTTGCGCACATCATGCAATGCATCCAATGCGCCTGCTTTATCAAATTTGTTGATGCAAACAATATCTGCATAATCAAGCATATTTATTTTTTCCAGTTGTGATGCTGCACCATATTCGGGCGTCATTACATACATGCTTACATCACAATAATCTAAAATAGACGCATCGCTTTGTCCAACACCTGCACTTTCTAAAATGATAAAATCAAAATTTGCTGCTTTACAAATTTCCAATGCATGTTCAACTGCAGAACTCAATGCAGTATTATCATCACGTGTGGCAAGGCTGCGCATATAAGCACGCGGATGCGAAATAGAATTCATTCTTATGCGATCACCTAACAATGCACCACCTGTTTTTTTGCGTGAAGGATCAACTGAGACTACTGCAATGGTTTTGTTGGTATAAGTATTTAAAAAGCGGCGAACAATTTCATCTGTAACAGAAGATTTGCCGGCGCCGCCAGTTCCGGTAATACCGAGAACTAAGGTTTTAATTTCTTTCTGTTGACTGTTGATTCTTGACCGTTGACCATTCTCTGCATTTGTAATTTTTCTGGCAATCGTTCTTATATCTTTTACCTCACCAAGCGTCATTGGTTTTTTATAATTACCATTTCCATTCAATGTAAAATCGCATTGCTTAATCACATCTTCAATCATTCCTTCTAAACCCATCTTTCTTCCATCATCAGGCGAATAAATCCTCGTAATGCCATAGTTGTGCAATTCATTTATTTCCTGCGGCAAAATGGTGCCGCCACCACCACCAAAAATTTTTATATGGCCGCATCCATTTTCATCCAGCAAATCTTTCATGTATTTAAAAAATTCGATGTGCCCGCCCTGGTAAGAGGTTATGGCAATGCCCTGCACATCTTCTTCAATGGCACATTCAACAATTTCCTGTACGCTGCGGTTATGGCCAAGATGAATAATTTCAGCACCCTTGCTTTGCAAAATGCGGCGCATAATATTGATGGCAGCATCGTGGCCATCAAACAAAGAAGCTGCGGTAACAATGCGGATTTTATGTTGCGGTATATAATTCATTAAATAAAAATTGCAAACAAAATTAACTGTTTGCAATTGAAGTGAACGACTGTTAGTTACCCGTTAACCTTTCAGCTTTTTGATCTCTTCGGTAAGTTTTGGAACAACTTCAAACGCATCCCCTACAATTCCATAATCTGCAGCTTTAAAGAAAGGCGCTTCCGGGTCTTTATTAATAACGACTATAGTTTTACTGCGGTTTACACCGGCCAGGTGCTGGATAGCGCCCGAAATACCAATAGCTATATAAAGATTAGGTGCAATCTGGATGCCCGTTTGCCCAACATGTTCATGATGAGGACGCCAGCCGGCATCGGCAACAGGGCGGCTGCAGGCGGTAGCTGCATGCAATACATGCGCAAGATCCTCTACTATCTTCCAGTTTTCCGGTCCTTTTAAGCCACGACCGCCACTTACTACAATTTCTGCTTCGGTCAAAGGGACTTCGCCTTTTACTTTATTAACCGAGGTAACTTTTACTTTAGGCTCGCTTACAGTTATGTTTAACTGTTCTACGGCAGCCGTACCGCCGGTTTGTTTTACCGGGAAACTGTTTGGATTAAGCGAAATAATTTTAATGGCCGACGTAATATTTACGTTAGCAAATGCTTTACCGCTAAAGACATTCTTTTTTACAACAAAACCATTTGAAGTATCAGGCAATGCAACGGCCCCTGCCACCACCCCGGCCTTTAAACCGGCAGCAACCCGCGGCGCCACAGCCTTACCGGTTTGGTTATGGCTGAAAATAATTATATCAGCATTTAAGGATGCGGCGGCATCTGCAACAGCCTTTGCATAAACTTGTGCATCAAGATTATTTAATACTTCGTTAGAAACCTGGTGCACTTTTGAAACACCATAATTACCAAGAACTGCAAGATCATCTTTAACGGTGCCAAGCAAAAGCGCTTCGGCTGAGGTGCCGACTTTTTCTGCAAGTGCAGCCCCATAACTTAATACTTCGTAAGACGATTTTTTTATTTCTGAATCAGAATGATCTACGAATATGAGTACCATGTAATGATTAGTTTAATATTGAATATATTTATCAAAGCTGTGAGCTTCGGGCTTGCTGATAACACCTTTAAATTACTTTAGCTTCTTCGTGCAGCAGGCGCACCAATTCCTGAACATTATCGGACGCAACCAGTTTTACACCAGCTTTTGGCGCAGGCAATTCATAACTTACCACATTGGTAAGCGCATCAATAACCGCAGGTTCAATTACCTTAAGTGGTTTTGTGCGGGCAGCCATTATACCCCGCATATTGGGAATGCGTTGTTCAGCAACCCCTTTCTGGCAACTGATAACTACCGGCAGGGAGACTTCGTCTGTTTCCTCACCGCCTTCTATTTCACGGTTCACCGTAGCTGTATTATTGTTGGCCTCCACTTTTGTGGCAAGAGAAATATACGGCACATCAAGCAATCCGGCTAACATTCCACCCACTGACGAACTATTGTAATCAATGGTTTCTTTTCCCGTTAAAATAAGATCGTAGCCGCCTTGTTTGGCAACTTCGGCAATTTGTGCGGCAATAAAATAACTATCATCACTTGCAGCATTAATCCGAATAGCTTCATCGCCACCAAGCGCCAGTGCTTTGCGGATAACAGGATCATAATCAGCGCCGCCAACGCTTAAAAGATGCAACTGGATAGACGTATCTTTTTCTTTTAATTCGATTGCCCTTACAAGTGCATACCATTCATCGTAAGGATTAATTATCCATTGCACACCCGATTCTTCAAACCTTGTATTGTTTTCTTTGAAAGAAATTTTGGAAGTGGTATCTGGTGTTTTACTAATACAAACTAATATTTTCATCGGCAAAAATTATGTAAACAAAAATAAAAGAAAAGTTGTTTATGCAACTATTTTTAATGAGTAATTTGTTAAAAGCATTACAAAAAAGGAAATGAAAACATTTGATTATCAATGGTATACGTTTAAAATGTCCATTAAATTACTGTTTCTTAAAAGAAAATGTTACTTTGCATCCCCATTTATGGAATAGAAGATATGGCATGATAGTTGCAAATCAAGCCAAGATTTTTAAAGAAGAAGATTAGGCGTATTTTGAGGAAGGACTTACTTATTATTCATTAAAGTCTTAGTTGCTTTACAAATCATCTACCATGAAGAGATTTTGCGTGATTGCCGTTCTTTTACTTTGTTCGGCCTTATTTCCAAATATTAACAACCGGGCTAATGCCAATGTTGCTAACTGGCCTCCTATTTTTTCATTTTCGAAAAAAACGGGCGATTTATCGCACAGTAGTTCCAGGAACTTTATTACAGGCCTTGCTACCTATTATGCCAATCAGTTTGAAGGCAATTTAACTGCCACCGGCGAAGTTTTTCAGCACAGTGATTTAACTGCCGCAAGCAATATGTTTGCTTTAAATACCTGGGTTAAAGTAACCAATATTTTAACCGGAAAATCTATTATTGTACGTATTAACGACAGGATGCACCCCAGGATGAATGAAAAGGGAAGGGTGCTGGACCTTACTTTAACAGGCGCCAAACAATTAAAAATCGTTAAACGTGGCGTTGCCAAAGTAAAAATTGAACCACTTACTGAAGACAAGGACGAAGCCGGCAAATAAAAATATTTCATATACTTTTAAAAAGACCGCAATATTGCTTGCGGTCTTTTTTGTTTTTAACGGTTTCACGTAAGCCAAAATTCAATGCAGCCCCAGCGCAAAACCAATGAGTGTTTTATACAGGTTTATGCGCTTAACTGCGAATCATATTTAATAGTATATTGCTACCTTTGCACACTTTTTATTATTTACAGACAGGCTTTACGCATAATGGCAGCTAAATACAAAGAATTCCAGGGTTTACATCTTCCCACTATAGAAACGGAAGTTTTAGAAAAGTGGAATGATGAAAAAGCATTTGAGAAAAGTGTTTCATTAAGGCAAGGCAGGCAACCTTTTGTTTTTTACGAAGGCCCGCCAAGCGCTAACGGCATGCCTGGTATTCATCATGTAATTTCCAGGACCTTAAAAGATCTGGTTTGCCGCTATAAAACCATGAAGGGCTTCCAGGTAAAACGCAAAGGTGGCTGGGACACACATGGTTTGCCCGTTGAACTGGGCGTTGAAAAAGAGCTTGGCATTACCAAAGAAGATATAGGAAAGAAGATTTCTGTTGAAGATTATAATAAAAAATGCCGTGAAGCGGTTTTGCGTTATAAGGATAAATGGGATGAGCTCACCAAACGTATTGGCTACTGGGTTGACCTCAAACATCCTTATATCACCTTTGAAAATAATTATATCGAGACCCTCTGGTGGCTGCTCAAACAGTTGTATAATAAAGGATTGTTATACGAAGATGTGAGCATCCAGCCCTACTCACCGGCCGCAGGAACCGGTTTAAGCTCCCACGAGTTAAACCAGCCAGGAACATATAAAGATGTGAAGGATACGAGTGCGGTGGCTATGTTCAGCCTCCCCAACTCCTCCAAAGGAGGGGCTAATGCCCAACATCCAACCGCCAAAAAGATTTTTAAAGTTATAGAGGATTCACAAGCCTCCTCTCCTTCGGAGAGGACAGGAGGAGAGGCCTTCTTCATGGCCTGGACAACAACGCCCTGGACGCTTCCTTCAAACCTTGGCCTAACCGTAGGCAGCAATATTGAATATGTATTGGTAAAAACCTTTAATCCATATACACATCTACCGGTTAATGTAATGCTTGCTAAAGCTTTACTGGGTAAATATTTTAAAGCGGAAGACGAAAACGGCGATTTTGAAAATTATAATGAGAAGTCAAAAGTTCTTCCCTGGAAAATATTAGCAGCATTTAAAGGATCGGAATTAGAAGGCATTTCATACGAACAACTTCTCCCTTATCCGGCCAACAAAACCGATAACCCCAATGCTTTCAAAGTTTTATTGGGCGATTTTGTTACTACGGAAGATGGCACCGGTATCGTTCATACGGCACCGGCATTTGGCGCAGACGACTATAAAGTTGGCAAAAAATATGACATCGGCATATTAACGATGGTTGACCGGCAGGGCAAATTTGTTGATGGCCTTGGCGAATTCAGCAACCGTTATGTAAAAAATTATAAAGACGATCCAAATTACGTGGATGTAAATGTTGATATCTGCGTAAAACTCAAAAAAGAAAACCGCGCCTTCAAGGTTGAAAAATATGAGCACAGTTACCCGCATTGCTGGCGCACCGATAAGCCGGTTTTATATTACCCGCTTGATGCATGGTTTATAAAAACCACCGCACTGCGCGACCGCATGGTGGATCTGAATAAAACCATCAACTGGAAACCCAAAAGCACCGGCGAAGGCCGTTTTGGCAACTGGCTGGAAAATATGGTTGACTGGAACCTGAGCCGCAGCCGTTTCTGGGGTACGCCATTGCCGGTTTGGCGCACCAAAGACGGCAAAGAAGAAATTTGCATTGGTTCAATAGCAGAACTGAAAGCAGAAGGCAAAAGGGCTGATGACCGGTTAGGCACCATGAATGCCACTTTTCTTGCCGATGATAATCTCGACCTGCATAAGCCAATGGTTGACGAGATTGTGCTGGTTTCTGCTTCCGGTGAACCGATGAAACGTGTGCCGGATTTGGTAGATGTTTGGTTCGACAGTGGCGCCATGCCCTATGCACAATGGCATTTCCCGTTTGAAAATATTGAAACATTCGCGGATAACTATCCGGCAGATTTTGTTTGCGAAGGTGTTGACCAAACCCGCGGCTGGTTTTATACGCTGCATGCACTGGGTTCTTTATTAAAAGAATCAATCCAGGATGAACTGAAACAGAAAGGATTTGAAGTTTCGGATGAAAAATATCCCGGCCTGGCTTTCAAAACCTGTGTTTCCAATGGCCTCGTTTTAGATAAGAATGGGCAGAAAATGAGCAAGCGCCTCGGCAACGTAGTTGATCCCTTTAAAACCATTGCGGACTTTGGCGCCGATGCCACCCGCTGGTACCTTATTACTAATGCTTCGCCCTGGGATAATTTAAAGTTTGACCTTGACGGTATTAAAGAAGTGCAACGCAAATTCTTCGGCACATTATATAATACCTACCAGTTTTTTGCTTTATACGCCAATGTGGACGGCTTTGCTTTCAGCGAAGATTATATTCCTGTTGAAGAAAGGCCTGAAATTGACCGCTGGGTGCTTTCATCGCTCAATACCCTCGTGAAAAAAGCTACAGAAGCGATGGATGATTACGAGCCTACACTTGCCGGCAGGTTGATAGAAGAATTTGTGGATGAACATTTAAGCAACTGGTATGTACGCCTTTGCCGCCGCAGGTTTTGGAAAGGTGAATATGAGCAGGATAAAATTGCAGCTTATCAAACTTTGTATGAATGCCTTGAAACTGTAACCCGCCTTATGGCGCCGGTTTCACCGTTTTTCAGCGATGCCGTTTTCAAAAATCTGGATGCTGTTACAAAAAGATTTAATGTTGAATCGGTGCATCATACCGATTACCCGGTTGCGGATGAAAAGCTGATTGACAATTCGCTGGAAGAAAGAATGCAGCTGGCGCAGGACGCATCTTCTTTAATATTATCGCTTCGTAAAAAGACTAATATAAAAGTACGCCAGCCTTTACAGAAAGCTTTGATACCGGTATTAAACCCCGAGATGAAAAGGCAGCTGGAGAAAGTGGAAGACCTGATTAAGTCTGAAGTGAATATTAAGGAAATAGAACTAGTGACCGAGACCGGCAGCATCATTCATAAAAAGGTAAAACCCAATTTTAAATTACTGGGCGCAAAACTGGGCGTGGCAATGAAAGAAGCCGCCGGTATTATTGGCAGCTTTTCTCAGGAACAGATTGCTGAACTGGAAAAGAACGGTTCAATTGAAATTGAGTTGAAAACCGGAAAATCTGCTATCGCCCTAAACGAAGTAGAAATAATAGCCGAAGATATTCCCGGGTGGAGCGTTGCCTCAAAAGGAAACTTAACGGTTGCCCTTGATATACAGCTATCCGAACCACTGAAAATGGAAGGCAATGCCCGTGAATTTGTAAACCGTATCCAGAATATCAGGAAAGACAAGGGTTTCGACCTTACTGACCGCATATCTGTAAATGTTCTCGACAATGCTATTCTCAAACCCTCTATCAATACATTTAAAAACTATATTTGCGCCGAAATTTTGGCAGACGATCTTAACTGGGTGCCGGAAATAACAGATGGCATTGAGGTTGAGGTTAATGACAACTTATTGAAAGTGAGCGTAAATAAAAAATGATAACGAACTATGCCACAGAAAAAAACAATTAAAAAAGCAGCTAAGGCTGCAGCCAAAAAAACATCGTCCGGCAGCAAAAAAGCCGGCCCGGTTAAAAAAGTTGCTCCCAAAGCAGCTAAAAAAGCTGTTAAAAAGGCAGCGGCATCAAAAACGGTTAAAGCTGTGGCAAAACCCAAGGCCAAGGTAGTTGCTGTTTCCAATAAGAAATCTGCAAAGAAACCTGTAGCCAAACCAGTAAAAACAATAAAGAAAGCAGCAGCACCTGTAAAAAAAGCAGGGGCAAAGCCTCAGCCAAAAGCTGATGCAAGCAAGCAACATAAACAAATTAAAGCTATGTCAAAGCAAAAGAAGCAAGAAGAAAAACCGGTTCAGAAAAAAGCAGCGAAGAAACAGGAACCGGTAAAAGAAGTGAAATTGCCTAAAATAAGCGCTAAAACCAGTGTGCCTTATCAGCCTTCATATAAATCGCTTGAACAGCGGCAGGAACCGGTAAGGTCTGCCGAACCGCTTGTCCGTTACAGCGATACTGAACTGAATGAGTTTAGGGAATTAATTCAGCGCAAGCTGGATTCTGCAAAAAAAGAACTGGCTTATTTGCAGGGCCTTATTACCCGTAAAGACGATATGGGGGGCGATGAAAGCGAAAACCGCTATATGACTATGGAAGACGGCAGCATAAGTATGGAGCGTGAACAGCTTAGCCAGATGGCAAGCCGCCAGATAACTTATATCGATCATCTTGAAAAGGCATTAATACGCATTGAAAACAAAACTTACGGCATTTGCCGCGTAACCGGTAAATTAATTGATAAAGCAAGATTACGCGCCGTGCCACATGCCACTTTAAGCCTCGAGGCTAAACTTGGTTTAGTAAAAGCCGGGGAATAAAATTTTCTCAATTAAATTATAACAAAGAGGCCGCTTGCAATGCAACCGGCCTCTTTTATTTCCGGTCAGATAAACTCAAACCGGCAATCTTTTTATGCCTTTTCTTTACGGCGCAGGGGCTTTTGGCGGCCTGGGCGTAAAATTGTCGAACTTAACCTGCAACCCCGCCCCAAACAGTGACTGCACCTGCAAACCGGCAGAGGTATTATGCGGACCAAACTGACGCACATCATCATCGTATATTAAGGTAAGGCTGTAGGTAACAGACAATATCCTTGAAATTTTAGCAGCAAATAAATTCGTCATATATAGATCCACGTTCTGCGGGTTGTGCCTATAATTGGAGAACAAGTCAAGCTTCCCAGTATAGCTTACTGTTTTTCCAAGATTGGCGATATAAGAAATGGTGGCATAAGCGCCATACTGAAAATCTGCTGGTTTATCAACCGGAACACCATATAGTGCCCGCAGGCTGTCGGGTCTGACAATCGTCCACCTGGCAGTGGCCGGCGATACAAATATGGAAAGGTTTTTTACAGGATGGTAATCAAAACCAGGGCTTAACAACACATAAGCAGGAGCAAAGAAATTGGACGTGTAATTTTTTGTATCCGCATCCGGATAATCATATCCTTTAAAAAATTGTGTTCTTACATTAAAGAGGCCGCTAACATTAAGTTTTGGGTTTAATGCATAGCCATATTTAGA
>JAEWBD010000010.1 GCA_023391315.1 Bacteroidota bacterium
ATTAAAGACGCTGTAACCAAGCAAAGTGTTTTTGTGCACATAAACCAGCTATCAGAGCCCATAAAAGAAAACGACAGGGTAAGTTTTCAAATGGAGCGCGGGCCCAAGGGCATGAATGCCGTGCAGGTAAAGAAATTACATTAAATCCCAATTCATCCTATTTATTCACTATATTAAAATCTCATTATGACAACAGAACAGATAGAAAAATTTTTCTCGGCAAATAATCATCCGGAAGTGCCGGTTAAAATAAGTTTCAAAACAAGAAATAATGTAACGGGTATTTTTATAAAAACACCCGATTTTGATGAGCTGAAAGCGAAGAATTTCTACCGCATTGTTTCTGAAGCCAATTTTGAACAATGGAAAAAATCGAAAGATTATAATTTATGCCGCATGTTTAATGGCTCTGAGTTTACAAAGCTGGCTATAGCCTAATTAAATTGCTGGCAGATTTTTTGTTTCCAATTTTTATAAGTGCACACAATTATAACCGGCTCCGGAAGTTTTATTCCGGCAAATATTATAAAGAATAATAGTTTTGAAAACTGCCTTTTTTATGATGAAAAAGGCAGTCTTATTCAACGCCAGCAGGCTGAAATAATTTCAAAGTTTCAGCAGATAACCGGCATTGAAGAAAGGCGTTATGCCGATGCCGGCACGAGTTCATCCTGCATGGCTGCAGAGGCCGGTGCTAAGGCCATTGCTGATGCCGGTATAAATGCCGAAACTATTGACCAGTTAATTGTTGCCCACAATTTTGGTGAGATAGGCAATGACGACATGCGATCAGAAATGGTTCCTTCCATTGCTTCCAGGGTTAAGCATAAACTCGGTATAAAAAATCCTTCCTGTGTAGCGTATGATATTTTATTCGGCTGTCCTGGCTGGCTCCAGGCACTTATACAGGCTGATGCTTTTACAAAAAGCGGCTTGGCTAAAACATGCCTTGTTATAGGCACCGAAACTTTAAGCCGTGTAATTGACCCGCACGACAGGGACAGCATGATCTACAGTGATGGCGCCGGCGCCGTAATAACGGAAGCATGCAATGATAACGACAGAGGTATTATAGGCGTAAAAGCAGTAAGCTTTACCGGTGACGAAGCAGATTACATATGCATGGGTAGATCAAACAATGCAGGCATTGATGAGAGCAAACATTTTTTAAAAATGAAAGGCCGTAAAGTTTATGAATTTGCCCTTAAAGAAGTTCCGGCCGCTATTAAGTCCTGCCTTGATGAATGTAACATAGCCATAAAGGAAGTGAAGAAGATCTTTATTCACCAGGCTAATGAAAAAATGGATGAGGCCATTGTTGAACGATTGTTTGGATTATACGGCATTAAACAACCCCCCAAACATATAATGCCCATGAATATTAAATGGCTCGGCAACAGTTCTGTTGCCACCATTCCCACCTTATTTGATATGGTTGTAAAAGGCGCATTTAAAGACCACAGTATAAACAAGAATGATATTATTGTTTTTGCATCAGTAGGTGCTGGCATGAATATTAATGCCGTTTGCTACCGCATATAAGCATTTTCTTTTTACACATTTTTATTTCCAGAGCAGCATACCTTACGCTTTGATCATACATAATTTATTATAGTAAAATATCTTTCAAACTAAAAAAATAGTTTTTAAACTAATTATTTAGTTATATGTTTGAAAATGCTTCTTCGCTATTTCAAAGCTTCTTTACATTATATACGGCATCAAAAAAAATTCTCGTTGCTTAATATAGCAGGGCTCGCAACAGGGCTTTGTGTTTTTTATTTTGCTTTTTTATATGTGCATTTCGAATTAAGCTATGATTGTTTCAATAAAAATGAAGCGAATATATACCGCCTGGTTACCGATGTGCAAACACAAACCGGCACTGAATACCAAAGTACTTCTGCACCTGTGGCGCCTGCCCTGGAAGCAGCTTTTCCACAAATAAAAACGGCTGCAAGAATATTTATCGACAATCTGATAATAGAAAAAGATGAAAACAATTTCAGTGAAGAAATTATTGCTTATGCAGATGCTTCCTTATTTAAGGTTTTTACATTGCCGTTGTTAAGTGGCGATGCTTCCGCAGTTTTAGAAGCGCCTTATACAATTGTTCTATCTCAGACAGCGGCGAAAAAATATTTTGGCAATGAAAGTGCTATAGGCAAAACATTATTACTGGATGGAAAGTTTCCAGCAGCGGTGACCGGTGTTATGAAAGACATGCCGCATAATTCTCATTTCCGTGTAGATGTGCTTGTGTCGATGTCAACCTTGTTGAAAGAATGGAATACAAGCATGGCCTTGAACTGGGAACACTTTGGATTTTACACTTATCTCTTACTGCAAAGCCAGCGCGATGCAACTGATCTCGAAACACACCTGCCTGGTTTTATTAAAAAACATTTCCCGGCCTCATCTTCCAAATACACATTACATCTTGAACCTTTAAAATCTGTATATCTGTATGGCAAACCAAGAGGCTCAAGAACAGGCACTTCGGCACATGGAAACATAAGCAACGTTTATATTTTTTCGCTTTCTGCAATATTTATTTTGGTGCTTGCATCTATTAATTTTATCAATCTTTCTACAGCAATATCATTAAAGCGTGCAAAAGAAACAGGCATCCGCAAAGTGCTGGGTGCATCAGGCAAACAACTTGCATTACAATTTCTTTTTGATGCCTTGCTCATAAGTATTATAGCCCTGCTGCTTGCCCTTATGCTTTGTATGATGTTGCTTCCGTTATTCAATAACATCACAGGCAAAATAATTGAAACACATATATTCAATCATCCGTTGTATATATGCATGTTGCTTACCATAGCATTGATTACAGGTTTTCTTTCCGGTATATATCCGGCTATTTCACTAAGCCATATTAATGCGGTAAAAAGTTTAAAAACGCCATTCAATTCAGGTGCAAAAGGGTTTACACTCAGAAAAATTTTTGTGGCTATCCAGTTTACCATTTCTATCGTTTTGATAATTGCAACACTCGTGATTTATAACCAGCTCAATTATATGCGCAACACAAATGCAGGTTTCAAAAAAGATCATTTGCTGGTGATAGATTTTCATTTTGATGAAAGAATTCTTACTCATACAGAAACTGTAAAGCAGCAGCTAAAAGAAGTAAAAGGCGTAACATTTGCCAGCATTGGTTCAGCAGTTATCGGCAGGGCAAACAGGATGCTTTCAATTGATATAGAAAACAGCAACGGCCATATAGTAAATGCCATGTGGAATATGTATGCTGTTGATAAAGATTTTATTCCACAATATCATTTGCAGCTTGCTGCAGGCCGAAATTTTTCTGCAACTATTCCTTCAGATACCAACGAAGCCGTTATTATTAATGAAGCCGCAGTGCGGGCTTTAGGCTACCCGGATGCCAAAGATGCCATAGGAAAAAGATTTGCATTTAAAGACAAGAAAGGCTTAATAACAGGAGTGGTGAAAGATTTTCATTTTAGTTCTTACGCAGATGAAATTGAACCGTTGATTATTAAAATGTCACCTTGGTTTTTCACGTTTATCGCATTAAATATTTCATCGCCGGACATAATGCAAACGGTAAATGATCTTCAGCAAAAATGGAAAACAATCGCACCGGGCCTTCCCTTTATTTACAGCTTTTCAGACGAAACATACGATGCACAATATAAAGATGAAGCACGGTTTGGCAGGCTGTTCACCTGTTTTGCAGCGATAGCTATTTTTATCTCCTGTCTTGGTTTATATGGCTTATCTGTTTTTAGCGTAACCCAAAAAACAAAAGAGATCGGGATAAGAAAAGTGTTGGGCGCTTCGCCGCTATCTATCATCAGCAATTTATCTTCTGACTTTTTTAAACCTGTATGTATTGCCATACTTATTGCATCACCCTTGGCATGGTTGCTTATGCAAAGATGGTTGCTCAATAATTACGCTTACCGCATATCAATTAGTATAGGGATATTTTTTGCAGCAGCGGCTATTGCACTTTTGATTGCTTTTCTTACTATTTGTTATCATAGCATAAAAGCCGCTTTTGTTAACCCTGTTAAAACTTTGCGGAGCGAATAGCAAATAATTTTTTACAGGCTGCTGCCGGTAATCACTTGCCTGTCTTCTCTTTTCTGCTAATTCCTATATTTATTGCATGGAAAAATTGAATATAAAAGGAAAGGAATACAATAATATTTGCCTTACCTGTGGCACACGTTATAAAGAAACAGCGCCGGCAGCATGTGCTATTTGTGAAGATGAACGCCAGTATGTTCCCATGACCGGCCAGCAATGGACGAGTTATGCCGCACTTGCTGAAAACAAAACGATCCGCATCAATCAACGATCTGAAAATTTATTTGACCTGAAGGTAATACCTGCGTTTGCCATTGGCCAGAAAGCTTATCTTATTACGTCGCACGAAGGCAATCTTTTATGGGATTGTATTCCATATCTTGATGAAGCAACTGTGAACTTTATCAATTCCAAAGGCGGACTGAAAGGTATTGCCATTTCGCATCCACATTATTATAGTTTGATGACAGCATGGGCTGCAACATTCAATTGCCCGGTTTATATTCATGAAGCAGATAAAGAATGGATAATGGATGATGCCACCAATATAAAGCTATGGAATGCGGAAGAATTTAATTTATGGAATAACATGAAGATCGTGCATACAGGCGGACATTTTGCAGGCAGCACCGTTTTACATGCACCTAATGTAGGTGATGAGGGAAGCCTGCTGGTGGGTGATACACTGCAGATTGCACCAAGCCTGCAATTCATCAGCATGATGTACAGCTACCCTAACATTATACCTTTACCGCTAAAAGAAATATTACATATTTACAACAGGCTTGCGCCTCTACAGTACGATACGATGTATGGCGCTTTTGAATGGCAAACAATTGCCGCAGGCGCCAGGCAGCTTTTTCAAAGATCGGTTGATGTGTATCGTGATTTGGTTAGTTTTTAAAGCAGGTAAATATGGAAAAGAATTCTATGTTGACAATAAAATCATTGCTTTTATAGAAGAAGCTTAAATATTTATTGCCTTAACTGCTAACGGAATTAAAATTTTATGATGTGATGCTCCGTGGCGCAAAGATGAAACTCAGCCAACGGTTTAATATTGAATTATACATTTCAAGACCCTTATCCTGCAATTCAACCTGTTTCTAAAAAAATCATTTCTTCCTTTTATAGATTTTGGTTTGCTGTAACCATTTTAAAAGCGTTTATAAAACTGTAATTTTTTTAAACAGTGTAACATTTACAATGCATATCGTTTAATATAATAGCCGTAGCATATTATCTGGATGAATGCCATTGATAAAACGCAGGATTAATTTTTAAAAGAGCTGTTAACCTATGCTGATATTGTTCTTTTTGAGGTTGCTGGTTCACCGGTTAAAACTCAGCAGGAAAAATAAAAACAGGATTGAATAATTCCTTTAAAAAAGCCGAATCTCAGCAGGTCTGATCTTATATTACTAAACGATAAACCATGAAATTTTTACTGTTCACCATTGCAGGTTTGCTGGCTGTTAAAAATAATTCATCTATACAGGAAGAAACAGCCTACGTTTTGGTTAAAACAAAAAATAATATTGCGCTGTATGAACATTGGATTAGAGGCGCTTTCAACACAAGCATAAGAGAATTAAAAGTTGAATTTGCCACCTCTGCCAGCCATGAAAAAATTATCGCTTTGCTAAAGAATGCTTCGCGTGGTAAGGATTGGAACAAAAATGCGGTTGCATTTAATACCATAGTACAATCAGACAATAGTTGGATAACGTATATACGCTACCGCATTCCGTGGCCTTTTGATGACCAGGATGTTTGCATGCAGTATCACGTAATACCTGGCAATAAAACAGCACATGAAGTGCATTTTCAAAGCATAACAAGTGAACACTTTCCTGTCAATAAAAATGTGACAAGGGTTGCAGGCGCCAAAGGCAAATGGGTGTTTAAGAAAAGCAGTGATGGCAAAACAGAAATAGTTTATACTATTGCCACAGAAAAAAGTTCGCAGGTGCCGAGATGGGTATCTGACCCGCTTGTGCACAATAATCTTTTAGATGCCATGGATGCCTTAAGAAAAATTGTTGAAGATTAATAAAAAGCACTAAACAAAACACGGCCACTACCCTAAACGGTTACAAACAAAACTATTGATGCACAACACTATAATTCACCCGCAATTTTATTTACGCAATTACAAAAAAAAGACGATATTTTTGGAGTTGTGCCACTTTAATCAATAAACACGGCAACTATTTCAAGTTTACAATTCTGACAGGGCTTTATTAATAAAACCTGCACACACAGCAACTCTTTATTCCAATGTTTGGCAACGTGGTTTTATTCTTATTGAATATAACGGAAGCTGAAATTAACATCGCGCATTAAACAATATTTGTAACGCTTAAAAACTGTTATTATGCATTTAAACAAAGTACAAGACAAGATCATTGAAGAGTTTGAATCTATCATTGATCAGGTTAAAGGCAGATTCAGGTATTTCAGGCATTTTGCAAATTTAGGCAGATCGCTGCCCAACACAACCACAATAGAAAGAACAGAAGATAAAATGATTAAGCTCACCAGGTCGAAAATATGGCTGGATGCAGCATATAAAGATGGCAAGGTTTACTATACAGGAGACAGCGACAGCAGCATTATTAAAGGCATTCTAATGTTGTATATTAAAGTTTTTTCAGGAAGAACGCCCAAAGAAATTATTGATTCAGATGTTTACTTCACGCACGAAATAAACCTGCATAATTATTTGCCACTTAACAGGCGGAATGAATTATCATCTGTGCTGCAGCGTATGCGTGCCTTTGCAACGAGGTTTAAAATTTCCAATTTAAACGCAGACGACTCCAATATTTCATTGGCAGTATAATACCTGCGGCTTTAATATTGTTTAGATTTTGTTTCTCCTGAAAATTACGGCATCTTTCCCGCTATCTTCATTGTCTTATATGGAGAGCTAGCGGGACAACCCTGTCTCAATTATTATAATTTATAACGAATTAATCGCTTTATATACATTTTAAAAAGGAAGAAAAATGTTATAGGGTTTTTATTCATCTTATAAGCAAGCTTCGCCTGTTGGATTGCCTGCTTTGAATTGTGGTATCTATGATATACCATATCAGATGTTCTCGCATAATAAACTGACCAGTTTCTTTCAGCATTTTTTTTCAGCATTTCTTTTTTTTGTGCGGGCAAATAATTTTGGATGGTATTAATTGTCTTTGCAATATCCTTTATATGCTGGCCGTTTTTAAAATATTTTGATGTAATATTTTCATTATCATGAACGCGGTAGTTAGCAAGCTTTAATGGTGTGAAAGCGAAAGGATAATGCGCTGCAATGCGCACCCACATTTCCCAGTCTTCGCTGTAATGCACGCCAAAAAAACCACCCAGCTTTTCATAAACTTCCCGCCTGACAACAACAGATGGCGGTTGCAGCTTTTGCCCCTGCGCAATTGTGTCTAACCAATCGGTTAAAATGCCACGCTCATCACTAATTTTTTCATTCGGGTAAAGAAACTCGCCTGCCTCATCCACATGCCAGAACGCACAGCAGGCTGCGCCTGCCTGCGGAAAATCTTTAAACAATCCTTCCATTGCTTTATAAAACCCGTCATCAACAAAATCGTCGCCATGCAGCAAGTGAACATAATATCCTTTAGCATGATTAATACAGGTTTCAAAATTGCGCAGGCTGCCCTGGTTTTTTTTCTGCCTGAAATAACTAACTCTTCCTTTCCCAATTCTCTCCACAAGTGCTTTAACGTCTGCATCGGTGCTGCAATCATCAACCACTTCAATCTGCATTTGATGCACACCTTCGTCCTGCCGCAATACATTCTCCAAACAATATTGTAAAAACTGCGAACAGTTATATACAGGAATCATTACAGACCATAATGGCCTTTCGATGCTTGGATCAATTGGTTTGATAACAGGTGGAGACTCAGGGATTCGATAACTCATAATAATCAATATGCGTTAGTCAGGAATAGTAGCTGATCCAATTCTGAATGCCTGTTTTGTACGCAATCCTTTCTTCCTTATTCAATAAAAATTTTTCCTGTTTTTTAAGAACTGATAATGCAGCTTTAAGCATGAGTGCTTTATTCTTCGACATGTTTGATGAATGCATCCTGTAAACAGCTATTTTATTTTGATGATGAATAGCCGGCAGTTTCCTGCTGATACGCAGGTTGAGATCATAATCCTCGCAACTGCGCAATTGTGTATCAAAACAAAAATAAAAAAATAAATCCCGGCGATACATCACAGTTGCTTCCATGCCAATATAATTGCCTTGCAATAATGACAGATAAATCAATTCTGTTTTTGCGTTAGCAGGCTCAACATTTAAATAGTTTCCTTCTTCATCGATCTTATCAAAGATACCGGAAACAAAAGCCACGTGTTTATATCTATTAAAAAAATAAAGGTTTAATTCAACTGCACCGGGATATAAATAATCATCGGCATCAAGAAAAACAACATAATCACCCCTAGAAAACTGAACACCGATGTTTCTGGCCGCAGATAAACCAACTCTTTCTACACGCACATAATTAATATCTTGAAACGCGTCACAAACATTTTTGGTTTTGTCTGTTGACCCGTCATCTACTACCACAATTTCTATATTGTTATATGTTTGGCTCATGCCACTGTTAATGGCTTCTTCTAAATAATGCGCCTGGTTATAACAAGGAATAATTATGGAAACAAGCGGTTGTTCTTTACCCGTTATTTCACTTAATAATTCCTGCGGAAAACTTAAAGTGTTTTCCTGCATTTCGTTTTTATGCTTATTATAAAATCTTTTACCTGCTTTACATCCGTTTATCTCTGTTAACAACGAAGAAAATTTACCGGTAATAATATTCTTAAATTCCTGTTTAAACCTGCTTCTGTAATAAGCCGGCAGCGTTTTTTGAACGCGTTTTATATTCCCTATATGTCCATACCTTTCATGCTGAACAAGCAAGGCACACACATGGCCTTTCATATAACTGAATAACTGTTTACGCAAGTCTTTCAGCGCTTTGCGATGTTCATGAAAAACATATAAATGCGGATAATAAACGCAATTCCACCCTTCAGCCAAAATACGGTACCACATTTCTGAATCACCGCTGCACCCTGCTGCACCAACATCCAATCTTTCGTCAAATAAACCAACAAGATTAAAAGCTTCTTTGCGAAAAGCCATGTTAGCACCCGCGCCAACATCCCATGCAGGAACGCCTTCATCAACCGCAGCTAAAAAATATTTGTGATCAAAAATTGTTGGTACATAGCCTTTATTAAAACCCCAGTCTTTTTCAAAAATATATTGCGCTTCTGTATTTAATTCAACCGGTATAACAAGCCCTGTAACGGCCATTGTAAGCGGATTGGAAAAACAGGTTTTTATATTGCTGATCCAGTTAACGGGGATTTGCACATCATCATCGGTATAGGCGATAATATCATGCGAAGCACATTTAGCGCCGGTGTTTCGGGCAATGTCCAATCCCTTTCTTTCTTCACGCACGTAACGAACATGCTGAAACTGTTCAACAATCTTCTTTGAATCATCATTATCAGGTGCGTTGTCAACAATAATCAATTCAAATTCCCGATCGCTGTTTTTCAATAAAGATGAAATGCATTTCTGTAAAGCCTGCGGCCTGTTGCGTGTGCATACAACAACTGAAACCGGTCCCGGATCTTCTTTGCTGATAGCTGCTTTAAATGTGTTGATGCTTTCTGTAAGCAATGCATTCAGCCTGGTAAAATTACCTTGCTGCAAATAATGCTGCCAATCTGCAGCCGCATTATTATGCATATAAACAGCAACTGTTTTTTCTATTGCCGATCGTATTGCATCAGCCATTTTTTCTTTTGAAAATTCCTCTTGTGTTTCAACCCACACATGACCTAAAGGAAATTGATTACTCCAGATAACAATATAATGATTGCCTGCATTGAGATGCAGCGTTTCAGCTTTATCTAGTTCAATATGTGTTATTGTATAAGGTTGAAATTCTGCCATGCGCTATTCGGCTTTTGCTTTTACAATAACAGGAAAAGATGGACGCACATAACCTATCCATTTTCCAAACCAGGCTGTATCACTTCTGTAGTCTTCCACTTCAAAAGATAAGCAGGCTTCAAAATAAAACAAACGTTGTGTGGTGTTTTTTACAAATACAACAGAGATATAATAATTGCCATCGTTTAAAAAATTGCCGGGAATGTTGCAATCAACTTCATATAAACCATTATTATATTTTTTAGGTTCGGAGCAAATATCAAAAATGCATTCGCCGCTGAATGTAAAAAGATGAATGCCCACAATAAGGTTCCCGGGATCAATATCCCTGTACCAAAATTCAATATGAATATGAAGCGGTGTTCTAATATCCACCACATCAAAGCCATCGATATAACCGGCAGTTAAAGCCGCCTCTTTTATCCTGATATAATCGTTACCCGGCGCTGATTCCGGTGCCTCGTAAGATTGATGTGTGAAATTGTTTTGTTGTTTTTTTAAATAATTACCAATGACCGTGTCCGGTTTGCCTTCATCTACAATTTCTCCCTGTTGCAATGTTATACAGCGATGACAAAGGTTTTTCAACGCCTGCATATTATGGCTAACAAACAAAACTGTTTTTCCCTGCTGCGATGAAACTTCTTTCATCTTACCCAAACATTTACGCTGAAATTCTGCATCGCCAACAGCAAGCACTTCATCAACAATCAAAATTTCAGGATCAAGATGCGCAGCCACAGCAAATGCAAGACGCATATACATTCCGCTTGAGTAACGTTTAACAGGCGTATCAATAAATCTTTCAACACCTGAAAAATCAATTATCTCATCAAGCCTGGATGTAATTTCTTTTTTATTCATACCAAGAATATTTCCATTCAGGTAAATATTCTCGCGGCCCGTAAGTTCAATGTGAAAGCCCGTGCCTATTTCCAGTAAACTTGCAATTCTTCCATTACCATAAACACATCCTGATGTTGGCAATGTAATGTGTGAAATAATTTTTAGAAGCGTTGATTTGCCTGCGCCGTTGTTGCCAATAAAACCTAACACTTCACCACGCTGCACTTCAAAATTCACATCGTGCAAAGCCCATATTTCTTCCTTTGAATGTTCATTTATTTTATTGTTCGCCGCGGGCCTTCGTCTTATCCAGTTAGACAGGTCTTCTCTCAATCTGCCCGAACCTAATTTGCCCAGGCGGTAATATTTTGAAACATGATCTACTTTAATCATTAATGCACTCATCAGATAATATCCATCAGTTTTGTTTCAAGCTTTTTAAATAAAGCAAGCCCGGTGATTAAAAGAATTATTGTGATGGCAGTTGCAACAAGCAATGGCTGTAACTGTAATGTATTGGTGGAAAAAAAACCTGTTCTGAAAGTTTCAATAGCCGGCGTTAACGAGTTAAGCCAAAATATTGTTTTTAAATTTTCAGGAACAATTGATGCGGGATAAATAACGGGCGTTGCAAACATGAACAGGCGAATAATGAATTGTAATGCATAATCAAGGTCGCGGTAGCGTGCAGTGATAACGCTGATGATTAAACCGGCGCCTAGGGCAAACGCCGCTGTAAGCAATAATAAAAACGGCACTAAAATAATTGATGCCGATATATGCACTGAATGGTCTGCAGAAATAAACGCAACATATATTACTACAAATAAAACCAGTTGCACCAGCATGCGTACTGTGTGGGAAATAATATTGCTTAGCGGAACAATCAGTCTTGGAAAATATACTTTTGAAAATAAGGTGGAATGATGCAAAAATGTGTACATGGTGCTGTTAAGGCAATCGGAAAAATAACTCCAGATAATGATGCCGGGTAAATAAAACAGCAGCGGTGGAATACCTTCCGTGGATATTTTCGCAATTTTTCCAAAAATGATGTAATAGGTAAGGGTGGTGAGTACAGGTTGTAATAAAATCCAAAACGGGCCTAAAATGGTTTGCTGATAGTTGGCAATAAGATCACGGCGAACGAAGCGCAGTAAAAGATCTTTATATTGCCATATTTCTTTAAGATCCCATTTAAATAAACCGATCTTGTGATCAATTTTCCAATCCCATTGAAGGTTGTTGCTCACGAGCGAAATTTTCAAAATCTAAAAATAAGATAAACTACATTCGATTTTTTGAAAATTGGGTAACCGCACTATAAAATGTGGTAAATGTAAAGAAGCGAGAGGCATATGGGTTTGTGGAGAATACCGGATTCGAACCGGTGACCTCTTGCATGCCATGCAAGCGCTCTAGCCAACTGAGCTAATTCCCCTTTATATGAATGATCTGTTTTCGCCGGCGCTCCTTGCCGCATTAATCAGGAGCGCAAAAATAATGGCCGATTAAATGCAGTCAAAATTGGATTTAGTTATTCCTCAAATTTTTTGAACAATGTGGTTGCTGTATGTCCGCCAAAACCAAATGTATTGTTCAGGGCATATTTAATATCTGCCGAAACAGATTCGCCTAAAACAATATTCAGGTTTTTTGAAATAGCTCCATCTAATTCCTTTGTATTAATAGTTGGCGGAATAATACCATGCTTCAGGGCCAATACACAAATAATGGCTTCCGCAGCTCCGGCGCCTCCAAGCAAATGGCCTGTCATTGATTTGGTAGCGCTTATATAAGGCTTTTTACTGCTGTCGCCAAACATGGCTTCAATAGCTACAGCTTCACTTAAATCGCCCAACTGGGTTGATGTAGCGTGTGCATTTATATAATCCACATCTCCGGTGTTAATACCAGCTTCTTTAAGCGCTTTGCGCATGCTGAGTTTAGCACCACGGCCATCGGGTGGTGTGCCGGTTAAATGAAATGCATCAGCCGCCTGGCCCGTGCCAACAAGCTCTCCATAAATGGGGGCGTTTCTTCTAACAGCGTGCTCATAATCTTCCAGTATTAAAGCGCCGGCGCCTTCTCCCAATACAAAACCATCACGCTCTTTATCAAACGGACGTGAGGCTGAAGCAGGGTCATCATTTCTTTTTGATAAAGCCTGTGCTGCATTAAACCCACCAATAGAAGAAGCTGTAATCGGCGCTTCCGATCCGCCGGCAATCATCATAAAAGCTTTGCCGGCACGTATCGTGTCAAAAGCATTTATAATAGCTGTGTTGGAAGATGCACAGGCTGATACCGGGCAATAATTAGGGCCGTACAATTGGTAGCGGATGGAAATTATACCCGCTGCAATATCTTCTATTTTTTTGGGCACAAAAAAAGGCGAGAATTTAGTGCCATCACCCTGATACAACAGGCTAACCTGCTCTTCAAAAGTGCTGATGCCTCCATTACCTGAGCCCCAGATAACCCCAATATCTGCCCGCGCTTCTTCCGAATAAGTGGAAAAATCTATTTGTGCACTTTGTACGGCTTCTTCTGTAGCAGCTATGGCATATTGTGAAAAAAGGTCGTATTTGCGGAGGTCTTTTCTTTCAAAATATTTTTCGCCGTCAAAATTTTTAACCTCACAGGCAAAACGCGTCTTATATTTTGAAGCATCAAATTTTGTAATAGGTGCTGCACTGCTTGTGCCGGCAACAATATTATCCCAGAATTCCTTTACCGAATTACCAAGCGGTGTTATGGCCCCTATCCCTGTTATAACAACTCTTCTCATGTATAAATTTTGAATTTCTCCGGCATAATCGGTATTGCAAAAAATTGCTGAACCACAATCTTGCTTATTGGCAATTTATAAATATACTGCACAAACCGGCAGGCATCAATATAAATATCAAAGTTAGTGAACAATTCTGCAAACTAAGTTTGGCAGCATTTTATATATACCAGGCTTGGGTAATTAATTATTCCCGTTAAGTGAATCTTCCGTTATATGCAAGCTGTCGGCACTTTTTAGATGTGAAGACATCATTCCTTTGCGCTCCATCGCTTCCGCGTGGGCAGCAACAATAAATTTAACAAGGCTTGCCAAACTGTTTTCGTTTTCATTTACAAAATTCAGCCGGCAGGTTGATGCGATTGTTTTACCATCGCCTTTATCTGCAAAAGCAACAAAGTTTTTAAAGGTTTTCTTTGCATTACCTTCAATCTTATAGCCGTCGTAATTATTATGTGCATGTATATCTGCTGAAGCAGAATCTTTCACGGGTTTATTACCTAAGAACCGGTTAATGTCAAAATAAACCATCATCGATTTATTGTTTAAATCTTTTTCAACACCAGCAGGCAAAGGCTGTTTTTTACTCCGGCCCTGGTAAGTTTTTATCACTTCATCAGATGAAGCGATAAAAAGATTATTATTACCTGTTTCTATTACAAAGCCATGGCCGCCGGACAAACCCAGCTGGTATTCATCACCATTTTTCGTTAATATCTTTTTATCAAGCAAGCCTGTCACTACTTTATCAAAAGCGGCTTTATCGCCAATAGCCGCAGCAAGTAAAAAGCCGCCATTTTTTATACCGTTCTCCATGGAGCTTTGAGGATGGGAAGAAAACATAATCGCTATATCGCCGCTAAAAGCATTTACAATATCGGCAGTGGTAAAGCCTATATTAGAAGTAAATCCATCGGCCATAGTATCAAAACCGAGGTACTTTAAAATATCAACCAGCAGTTTAGGATTGAAGGATACGATACCAAAGGCGGTTAAGGTATCCGGATAACTTTCAATCATTTCCTTTTTTATTTCCTGCGCCGGATATTTATTAATAATGCCTGATAATGTTTTATTATAGTGCGTTTCTGCAGAGGCGTTAATTACTCCTTTTTCAAAATTGATAATCCCGGCCGTGTAACTGCCTTCTGCGAGTTCGGATACTTTTGACATACCCGGAACACCCACTTCATTCAACCTGCCTGCCGTATTTGTATAAAAATGTATATCGCCAGGTTTTGAAAAGGGTTTTTTAAATGCATCAGTTGATGCGATGGATTCAGATGCTTTCTGGGTAAATAAAGCTGTTAATTGTGATTGCAAAAGAGAGGCGGGGCTATCACTGCCGCTTATACCTGCAACAATTAAAAC
>JAEWBD010000075.1 GCA_023391315.1 Bacteroidota bacterium
CCTGATTATGAGTCAGGTGCTCTAACCAGCTGAGCTATAGGCCCGGGGCATTGCTGCCAAAAGGAGCGCAAAAATAATCAAATCATTTAAACTGCAAAGTTCATTTTCCAGGCTATATTTTTGCCACCATGCAAAAACCGGAAAATATCATTTTCGACCTGGGGGGCGTAATCCTCAATATCGATTTTAAGCAAACAGCGCTTGCCTTTGCTGAATTGGGCATTGGCAATTTTAACGAATATTATACGCTCCAGTCTGTAAGCCCATTATTTGAAAAACTTGAAATTGGTGCTATTTCACCGGATGATTTTTATGAAGAGTTCCGCAGCCTTGCCAAACAGCCTTCGCTAACAAATGAACAAATAAGAGATGCCTGGAATGCTTTGCTGCTCGACTTCCCGCCCGAACGCATTAACTGGTTAAAAAAAATAAAAGAGCACTATAATATTTATCTCCTCTCCAATACTAACCAGATTCATTATGAAGCGTTTACCAAAGCCTATCGCAACCAGGTGGAAGACAAAAATTTTGATGAGCTTTTTATAACGGCGTATTACTCGCATAACCTTGGCTTGCGCAAACCTTCGAAAGAAATTTTTGAAACGGTGATTGCAAAAGAAAACCTTACTGCTGCAGAAACTGTTTTTATTGATGATTCCCTCGCAAATATTGAAGCTGCAATATCTGCAGGACTGCAAGGCATTCATTTGCCTTCACCTAAAACGGTGCTTGAACTTGGGTTGTGAAGTAATAAAGCATAAATAGGGTATAACCTTGTAAACAGGCTGTTTTAATGCAAGCGGGTTTATATAACACGCTAAACTGATAATGATACAGCAAGCATATCATTTAAAAAATCATCTTCAAATGCGCTGCTTTTAAGAAAAGTAAGCGTTGTTCAGTATCTCGTATTTCTCAAGAAAAAGAATTTTTTTTTGTAATCGGTTGCATTTTTTAAGAAACTTCTTTTACTTTAGCGGATAATTGTCTTAGTGACAATTTATTTACTGAAAAGGAGAAGCAAGGGAATATGCCAATGATTGTTTGCCAATTAATTATAATTTATAAATGAGATTGTTTGTTTGGAGATTCCCCATTTTATTTGAAGTTTAGGAATGCAGGCAGGAATTTTTACGAAAGGTATAGTATTATAAAACCAGATTACTTTAATATTTCGGTTGCACTTTTTCAACCAATATTATTCTGATGGATGCGCCTGAATTTCAATAAATCATTGCTTGTACCTCTGTTTATTAAATTATTCGATTTGCTTATAAATTCTAAAACCAAACATCTATGCAAGCTTTAATTATTCCGCAAAAAATGGTAAGCGCCCATTGCAAACTGCGGATGAAGATGTTTCTGACAATTGCTATGTTAGCCATCTTCAGTTTTTTCTTTCTGACTGTTCAGGCCCAAAACACCCAGGTGAAGGGTCGTGTAGTTAATGAAACAGGCCAGCCGGTATCTAATGCTTCGGTAATGGTTAAAGGTAAAACAACCGGCACCGCTGCGGATGAAAACGGCAATTTTCAGTTAAACGTTCCCGGTAATGCAACCCTTGTGGTGTCTTCAGTTGGATATCTTGACCAGGAAATACCCGTAAATAACCAAACTGATATTACAATTACGCTTTCTTCCGGTACAACCAATATGCAGGAAGTGGTAGTAATTGGTTATGGTACGCAAAGAAAAGAAGCTGTTACCGGTTCTGTTGCTTCTATCGGCGGCGATAAGATGCGGGAAATACCTGCAGCTAACGTTTCGCAGGCTTTACAGGGCCGTTTGGCCGGCGTGCAAATGTCGCAAACTTCAACAAGGCCGGGCGCAACCATGCAAATACGCATTCGTGGCACACGCTCCCTTACTGCAGATAACAACCCGCTGATAGTGCTGGATGGAATTCCCTTCCCTGGTTCTATAGGAGATTTAAACCCCGACGATATCAAGAGTATTGATGTATTGAAAGATGCATCGGCTACCGCTATTTATGGTTCCCGCGGCGCCAATGGTGTTATTTTAATTACAACCAATAAAGGGCAGAGAGGAGGAAAGGCAAGGGTTGCTTATAATGCTTATTATGGCGATCAAACTTTGTTTGCAAGATACCCTATGATGAATGGGCCTGAATTTGTGGCGCTACGTAAAGCTGCCGGCATATACACAAACGGCGCTGATGAAAAAGATGATGTTAATACAGATTGGCAGGACTTATTTTACAGAACCGGAACCGTAAACAGCCATGATGTAAGCGTTTCCGGCGGTAGTGAAACCGGAAGCTATAATGTTGGCTTTGGATATTATCAAAATCAGAGTCTTATTCCTACGCAGCAATACACCCGGTATTCATTGCGCACTTCAATCGATCAGCAGATAGGAAAATATTTCCGGGTTGGATTTACTACCAATAATAATTATAACATCAGCGAAGGCAACCAGTTAGGCACGTTCGGTACATTGTCCGCATCGCCTATAGCAGATCCATATAATGCTGATGGGTCTTTAAAAAGGGTCGTGCACCAATCGTTGGGCGATGGGTTTGTATTAACAAAAGGTGTGGTTGATAGTTTAAGCGATAATGGATTATGGATAAATGAAACAAGAAATTTTGCAACCTACAACTCTGTATATGGAGAAGTGAAAATTCCCTGGGTTGATGGTTTAAAATACAGGGTAAATCTTGGTTTGGACTTTATTCAGGGTAATAATGGAAATTATACAGGGGAAGGTGTAAATAATTCTAACCCGGCAACTGAATCAACTGCTGGTATCAGCAATTCGCAAACGTATCACTGGACGATTGAAAATATTCTCTCTTACGATAAAACTTTCGCCCAAAAACATAATGTAAGTATTACGGCTTTATATTCTGCAGAGCAACAGAAATATAATTCCTCTTCTATGTCGGCAAAAGATATTCAAAGCCAGGAATTCCAATTTTATAACCTTGGCCGCGCTGATGGTGAAATTACGGTTGACCCCAATGGCCAGAGTTATAATTTATGGGGCCTGATGTCGTGGATGGGCCGTGTGATGTATGCTTATGATAACCGTTATATGATTTCTGCAACCTTGCGTTCAGATGCCTCATCAAGGCTGGCAAAAGGCCACCAGTGGCACACTTATCCTGCCGTATCTGTGGGCTGGAATGTGGCCAATGAATCATTCATGAGTAATGTAACCTGGTTAAATGCATTGAAACTGCGCGCTGGTTATGGCCAAACTTCTAACCAGTCAATTGCACCTTATGCAACTCTTGGTTCATTAAGCACAAGGCCTTATAATTTTGGTGATGATACTTACGCGACAGGATATTACGTGAACAGGCTACCTGGTCCAAGCCTTGGCTGGGAATACTCTGAGACCTGGAATTACGGTATTGATTTTTCACTTTTCAAAAACCGTTTGTCTGGTACCATTGAGTATTATACTACAAATACAAAAGATCTTATATTGGATGTTCGTTTACCTAACACTGCCGGAGTTCCTGTTTATGCAGCAAATGTAGGGCGCACCCAAAATAAGGGTATTGAATTCTCCATTAATGGTACCATACTCGATGGTGGCCGCGATGGCTTAACCTGGGATGCCGGTTTCAACATTTATGCTAACCGTAATAAACTGGTGGCGCTTGCTTCCGGTGGCACCAGGGATGAAGGTAACGGTTGGTTTGTGGGCCATAATATCAATGCAATTTTTGATTATAAGAAATTGGGTTTATGGCAGGAAAAAGACCCTTACCTCAATGTACTGGAGCCCGGTGGTGCTGTTGGTATGATTAAAGTATTGTACACAGGCGATTATAATGAAGATGGCACGCCGGCAAGGGCAATTGGCGCCGATGACAGGCAGGTGATGGATGTTGACCCTAAATTTTTGGGCGGCTTTAATACAAGGCTGGCTTATAAAGGGTTTGATTTAAATATCGTGGGCATTTACCAGCACGGCGGAATTCTTTTAAGCTCCCTGTACGGGTCAGGCGGTTATCTTAACAATTTAACTTCAAGGAACAATAACGTAAAAGTTGATTACTGGACACCTGAAAATACAGATGCCAAATATCCAAACCCCGCGGGGCCTTTAAGCGGCGATAACCCGAAATACGGAAGTACACTTGGTTATTTCGATGCTTCATTCCTGAAGATCCGCACGATATCGCTTGGCTATGATTTCAGCAGGAGCGTGATTAAAAGCAGAGACTTAAAATTGAGGGCTTATTTCACCGTTCAAAACCCGTTTGTAATGTTCTCTCCATATTATAAAGAATCTGGTATGGACCCGGAAACAAACTCTTACGGCAACGAAAATGCGGCAGTTCCGCTTTCTTATAATATGAGGCGCATACTTACGATTGGTACCAATACGCCATCCACACGCAATTACATTCTCGGTGTTAACCTGTCATTTTAAAATCATTACAACATGAAACGTACACATATAAAATCTTTAATAGGATCAGCGCTGACATCCGCCATATTGCTTTCATCAGGATGTTCTAAAATCCTGGACGAACAGCCACGCAGTTCTTTTACGCCTGATTATTTTTCTACAGAAAAAGGTGTTCAGGGAGGTATTACCTCTTTATATGCGCACCTTAGAAATATCTATGGCCAGGCTTATTATTATAATGCCTGCTTAACCGGTACAGATGAAGTGACCTATGCGCAAAGTGCCGATGGTAATTTTAAAGATATGGATATGTCTGGCGTGGGCCAGGTTACTTCCACAAGCTTTCCCACCAGCATTCCCTGGGGAGAATCTTTTTCCGACATTAATACGGCAAGCGGTATTATAGAAAACGCTTCGGCCGTTGGCCTTTCCGATGCATTAATTGCAGAAGCCAGGTTTTTCAGGGCTTTCGATTATTTCCTGCTTGTGCAAACCTATGGTGGCGTGCCTTTGGATTTGGGTGCCGGCGAGCTTACATTCAATACCAACCCGGTAAGGTTTTCTACCCGCAACACGGTGCCGGAAGTATATACAAAAGCCATCTTTCCTGATTTACTGCAGGCTGTAAACGATTTGCCCGATGTGGGCCGCGTAACAGGCGGCGTAACAAAAACTGCAGCGCGGCTTTATCTTTCCAAAGCCTACCTTACTTATGCCTGGTGGCTGGAAAATCCAAACAATATTCCTACTTATCCTGAAACTGCAAGAACAGATCCCGATGGCCATGATGCACACTGGTATTTTCAACAGGCTTACGATGTGGCAACAGCAGGTATTCAAAACCCGGGGCCTTTCAGTTTGCAGCCAACGTATTACGATTTGAACCTGGGGTCAAACGACCGTAACAGCGAGATCGTTTTATACGCCGATCACACAGAAACAAGCGAACAATATAATGGCGGCAGCCTTACTTATGGCAGCGGCGGCGCTCCTGATAATTTTGCCGTATGGATGCTTACCTGGAACTATACGCTTATTCATAGCGGTACAGATGCATCCTGGAGCAATACTGCCAGCTCTGTTGTGCGTGCAGCTACACAGGATTTAGGCCGCCCGTGGACACGTATGGCGCCAACCATTGGGG
>JAEWBD010000080.1 GCA_023391315.1 Bacteroidota bacterium
AATATTTTTTAAAGAAAAATAACGGCTGGTTTACCTTCTGCTAAAAACAGGATTTTATAATTGCCGGAAAAGCAGCCCTGGTGTATTATTTACGCTTAAAATCTATCGTCTTAATAGGATTTATGCCCGTCAAACCGTACATTCGCGCAAACTAAAAAAAACATAGCGCAATGGAAGTTGTAAAAAACATCGTATGGCACGCTGCCACCATCAACAAAGAAGACCGTCACCGTATGAACGGCCACAAATCTGCAATCCTTTGGTACACTGGCCTGTCCGGCGCCGGGAAATCCACCCTCGCCAACAAGGTTGAAGAAAAATTATATGAAAGGGGTTATCATACCTATGTATTGGATGGAGATAATATTCGCATGGGCTTAAACAAAGGCCTTGGTTTTACGGCTGATGACCGTAAGGAAAATATCCGCAGGATTGGTGAGGTTGCTAAATTATTTGTTGATGCCGGTGTTTTGGTTTCCACTGCTTTCGTTTCACCTTATATTGAAGACCGCGAAATGGTGCGCGCCCTTGTGAAAGAAGGTGAATTTGTTGAAGTTTATGTAGCCGCTTCGCTGGAAGTGTGCGAAAGCCGCGATACAAAAGGCTTGTATAAAAAGGCCCGCGCCGGTGAAATAAAAAACTTTACAGGCATCAGCGACCCCTATGAAGCACCTGCAAACCCTGAATTAACAGTTGACACGGGCAGCCAGACACTGGACGAAAGCGCCCAAACAGTTATCAACTACCTGGAAGAAAAAGGCTACATTCAAAAAGCATAAATCAATTCACCAACAAAAAAATAATATAGTATGAACCAACCACATGGCGGTACGCTGGTTAACAAAATTGCTACAGGCGCCCGTAAAGATGAACTGGAAGCTAAAGCAAAAAATCTTTTCCAGCTAACGATTGAAAACCGTTACGCAGCCGATGTTGAAATGATTGCAATCGGCGCATTCAGCCCTATTACAGGCTTTATGGGCAAAGCAGACTGCGAATCTGTTATTGAAAATATGAAATTAACAAACGGTCTTGCATGGGGCATTCCTATTCCATTACCTGCAGGCGACCAGTTTGATAAAATAAAGGAAGGCGAAGAAATTGCATTGCTGGATCAGGAAGGCCGTGTTTTAGCCGTAATGACTGTTGACGAGAAATTCGAACTTGATCTCGATAATTTCGCTCAAAAATGTTTTGGTACAACTGAAGACCAGCATCCTGGTGTTGCTGCCATCAGGCGCGGCGGTAATAAATACATTGCAGGCCCGCTGGAAATGGTAAACAGGCCGCTTCGCAAAGAAGATATCGATGCCAAATATTTCCTCGATCCTTCAGAAACACGCGCTGAATTTGAAAAACGCGGCTGGAAAACTATCGTGGCTTTCCAAACACGTAATCCTATTCACCGCGCACATGAATATTTAATTAAATGCGCCCAGGAAATTGTGGACGGCGCCATGATCCACCCGCTTGTTGGTGAAACAAAAAGCGATGACATTCCTGCTCCTGTGCGTATGAAATGCTACGAAGTGTTGATTGAAAATTATTTCAATCCGGATAACACGACACTGGCCGTATTGCCTACCGCTATGCGTTATGCAGGCCCGCGTGAAGCCATCAACCACACATTATTGCGTAAGAATTATGGTTGCACACACATGATCATCGGCCGCGACCACGCCGGTGTGGGTAATTATTACGGCACGTACGATGCCCAAAAGATCATGGATAAAGTGGGTCCGGAAATGGGCATGGAGATTTTAAAGTTTGAGCATACGTTCTGGTGTAAAAACACAGACTGTATGGCCAGCAATAAAACAGCTCCTAAAAATCCTGATATTGTTTCTTTAAGCGGCACAAAAGTGCGTGAGATGCTGGCAAACGGCCAACGTCCGCCTTCTGAATTTTCACGCCCGCTGGTAGCCGATATTTTAATTGAATGGGCAACTAAAAAAGCAGCTGCTTCTGCTTAATTGTTTTCTGTATAAATTAAAAAAGCTGTTCTACCCAGAGCAGCTTTTTTTATTTCCAGGCATAGCAATCTTTTTCTATAAGCATCCGGTCACATTTTTTTGCTGTTACAGTTTTTTTTATCAGCTTTAGCTACAGTTTCCCAAACGGCCGTAACATGAAAACCAACTGCGCTATTCTTATTACTGTTTCTCTTCATACCAATTTTATGTACAAACTTAAAAATAGGAATTCCTGTTCTATGGAAGAAAAAGAAGAGTACTTATCTTAATATCAAATAACATGAAACCATATACCATGAAACTATTTACCCTATTAACAGTATTAAGCTTAACAGCAATATACTCATTCGCCCAACCGGGCAGCCTTGACCTTACCTTTAACGACAGCGGTAAGGTGCATATACCCAATTATATAACCTGTTTTGCAATGGCGAATCAAACCGGCAATAAAATTTTAGTGGCAGGAGGCATTGGAGATGATGCAATGTGCGCTATAGCCAGGTTTACAAACAACGGTTTAATTGACAGCAGTTTTGGAACGAATGGAAAAACGGAATTGAATAACATTATCGGCATGGCAACTGCTTTGAGCGTTTTGCCTGATAATAAAATTATTACTACTGGAGGTGTTGTTGATTCT
>JAEWBD010000090.1 GCA_023391315.1 Bacteroidota bacterium
TATTTTTTGTGCGTTCATCATTATCAAAATAATAATCGCGAACACCGAGGCCAATACCGCCCTGCCCAAACAGTATGGCATATTTATCGCTTATCTTATCATCCTGTGTTATATAAAAAGAAAAAAGCGGGTTAGCGCCTATTGTATGCAAATGCGCTATTGCAGCTATAACAGAATTTACACTGCTTATTGAATCTATAGCTGCAAGTTCTTTTTCCAGTGGCGTTATACCTGCCTTTTCAATGGTTACCGTATCCATGCCGCTGGCGAAAAAATCACCTATCTTTTGTTTATTGCTTCCGGTTGCATCATTGGCTTTTGATGCTTCTTCGCATATTCTTCTTACCTGGTCGTTAATTGTATCCTGTATGGTTCTGAATATGCCATTGCTTTTCTCACTTGACGGAATAGGATGCGCTTTAAACCAACCTCCATCTGCATAATGAAAGAAATCCTGTGCAGGATTAACGGTTGTATCTCGATTGGTTACAAGCGGATCAGGTTTATTTTCATTTTTGCTTGTTGAAGTATTGCACGCAGTAAGCAATATTGTTACCGGTACACATGCAGTTAACAGGCTGCGAAATAACATAAGTAAATTTTTTGAGCTAAGTAAAGTAATGCAAGCTGAAGGAGCAACTTATTTATTTATACGGTTTAAGTTTTTGATGTGTGATGAAGTAATTCTTTTTCTCACAGATACATAAGTAATCCATGCATTTCGGCCAGCCATATATTAACAGATAACCGTTCACGGCCAGCGATTATATTGTTGGGAAAGTATTGCAGCCGCAGTGTGCGACGCAACCGTGCTTAACAGCATTCCTGCTGCCGGTAACATAAAAACAGATAATAAATGCGAAAGCATTTATCATGCAGCATTTGTTCTTACTTTTCCTTTGCGCGGAAAGAGTATTTCTGCAATAAAAATGAGCACAAGGCTGAGTGCAGTGGTAGCTGTTACTTTACCAATGAAGAAGAAGAAATCGCCAAAATCCATCCATTCAAGAAACACAAGCAATGTTGTATGCATGAAGGTAAGTATGAGGATATATGTTGCATAAGAGCCCCAGCCCATGCTTTTAACCGATGGCTCTGCAAAACTTAACTGTGTTGTTTCCTGTGGTATTAAAAGGTTTAATAAGAACGGCCGTAAATAAGCAATTAAAACGCAGGGAGCTGCATGAAGGCCGGGTGTACCGCTGAAATAATCGTACGTTAAGCCGAATATAAATGCCAGCAGCATTAATGGCGCACGGCCTGTATTGAATGGCAGCCATAAAATAAACAGAAAATAAATGTAGGGTTTTACAAACTCATGTACGGGCGGCACTTTATTAAACACATAAACCTGCACAGCTATGAACAATACAAAACGGATTATATTTTTTAGCAGGTTCGTCATTTATCTTTCGGCGTTTTAGCTTCCAGTTGTTTTTGTTCAGCCCAAATCATGTTATTAACCAGGTAAGCATATTGAATATTATAAAAATCAGTTGATGTTTTTACTTTCAATTCATAAAAGCCACTGCCGGAGTCGCCCTGTAAAGCAGCTACGGTGCCAACCATTATGCCTGGCGGGTAACTGCCTGATAAATTACTGGTGATAACGCTATCCCCTACTTTCACTTTAGCCGACTTGGGTACGTTATGCATGGTTACATAACGGGGGTCTTTGCCATCCCAGTCAACAAGACCGGTATAGAAACCCTTCTTCGTCATGGCGCTTACTTTTGCATTGCGGTTAAGCAGGCTCATTACACGGCAATAATTATCGCTTACCATAATTACCTTGCCCACAATTCCACGCGGGCCTGTTACGCCCATATCAACCTGGGCACCCTGTTTAGCACCACGGTATAAAGTGATATAATTGTTTTGTTCTGAAATATCGTTGTTTACAATTTTGGCAGGAAGGAATTCAAATTTCCTGACGCGGCCCAGCGTGTCTTTCAGCAGTGAATCTATCTGGAATACTTTTGAGGTATCAGGCGCTTCAAAACTTGATTGCAACATGCCCCTGAGCTCAGCGTTTTCAGCCGCCAGCGCTTCATTGGTTTTTTTAAGGCGAAAATAATATTCAATAGCATTATACTGCGCGCCTACTTTACCTGTGGTTTCATTGGCAATATTAGAAAAAGCAACCTGGTAAGTTTGATTGTAATTAATAAGGGCAGCCAGTGAAACCCCCATCAAAATAAGGAAAAGGAACAGGTTAAAAAAATGACGTATGAATGCAATTATGTTACGCATAACAGCCCCTCCCTACCTCCTCTAAGGGGAGATGAAAGAAAACATTTGCAGAACTTATTTTATTTTTTGAAAGCACTAATAGATGATAACTTTTAAAAGAGCAAGCTCTCTTAAAGCCCCTCTCCAAGAGGGGTTTGGGAAGGCTTTATTATTTCATTACAAAAGGATAACGCTGGTAATTTTTTAAAGCCAGCCCTGTTCCGCGCACAACACTAATCAGCGGGTCTTCAGCAATGTGAACAGGTAATTTTATTTTCTGGCTTAAACGTTTATCCAAACCACGCAGCAAGGCGCCGCCGCCGGTTAAATATAAACCCCTGCGGTAAATATCGGCAGCCAGTTCAGGCGGTGTGGTTTCCAGTGCTTTTAAAATAGCTTCTTCTATTTTAAAGATGGATTTATCCAATGCTTCAGCCACTTCCTGGTAACTTACCATAATTTGCTTTGGAATACCGGTTACGAGGTCGCGGCCGTTTACCGGCATGTCTTCCGGCGGATTATCGAGATCTTTCATAGCCGCGCCGATGGTGATTTTTATTTGCTCCGCTGTACGCTCACCAATAAGCAAACTATGGTAACGGCGTAAAGCTTCCATGATATCAGCTGTAAATTCATCACCGGCAATACGAATACTCTGGTCACAAACAATACCGGCCAAAGCAATAACGGTAATACCGGTGGTACCGCCGCCAATATCAATGATCATATTACCAACCGGTTCTTCCACATCAATACCAATACCCAGTGCAGCACTCATAGGCTCATGAATCAGATACACTTCGGTTGCACCAGCCTGTTCCGCACTGTCGCGAACGGCACGTTTTTCAACTTCCGTGATGCTGGAAGGAATACAGATCACCATTCTCCATCTCGGCGCAATCAACGGTTTTTTAGGATAGATCATTTTGATCATTTCCTTTATCATCAATTCAGCAGCATTAAAAT
>JAEWBD010000116.1 GCA_023391315.1 Bacteroidota bacterium
GAGCTGTTTAGTGGATAAAATATTTGAAAAACAAAAAGATGATTAATTTAGAAAACTCTAAATGCCTGCGGCACTAAAATAAGGGGAGCTTACACATACAGCAAAAAAGAACAGGCATCAGTTACGGAACATTTTCTATGGATAGCAACAACAACCTTACAGAAACCATTACCGCTTCAACCTGGCCGGAATTAATTGGAAAAACTTTTGTGCTGGGTATTACAATCAATGGCAATGATAGTTTTACACAGACCACAGCAAATGCAACCGGGGATAAAGAAATTTCGGTGTATGAGCGGGTGAAATGATAAGAAGATAATTTTTATGTTGCCAGCTTTATATTTTATGGCAGGGGTAAGCAACTTCCCAAATGATTTTTTCGCGCAATTGTCTGCATGAAATGAGAGCCATGAAATAGAGGTTATTGAGTTGGCATGAATTAAAAAATGATAAACTTTTCTAATTATTTTTCTTCTCCTTTTATATTTTTATTCAAAACAGAATAAACTCTTTTGTTATTTGAAATAAAATTATCAGGATTGTAGTGTTTATACTTTGCGCTATTTTTTATTAAATATTCTTTAGCCAAAACGTATAATTTCTCTACTGATTTAGATGAAACAACCCAATTTAATATTCAAGTATCATTAAGGTTTGAAATTCATGTTTGTTACCCAGGTATAAACATCTTTCAGGAGTAAACTTTTTTTTGCTTTCCTCAGAACTAAATGTTGGACCAAAAAAAATCATTGCATCCATCTTTTGTCCACCTGTTGCAATATCAAAGGATAGTTTTTCGATTTTTTCAATCTTTTTATATTTATCTGGTTTCGTACTATAATGAATAGTTCCAAGAACATATGCTACATAGTCAATAATGTCTTTCTTTGAAAAAAATTCTCCATCAACAACAAAACTTTGTTCTCCTAAAAATTTACCTATCGAATTATAAGTAAGCTTTATTGGGAGAACAATTAAATTATCTTGTTTTGCTTGCCCAGATTTCTTAATAAATTCTAAATCCATCAATGTATAATTATCAATCTGTACATCTAATAACGAAACAAGAAAAGGAACATAAATTCTTAAATTTTTAAGATATTCTGGATAAAATAATTCCTTTTGAAAATCGATATCATTCAAGGAAATTTTTTCCCCTTTGTTAAAAAAACTATTGAAAGCATTTAGATTTCTTGAATCTAATAGCCATTTTCTTAAAACTAAAGAATTCAAATTAATATCATAGCTATTGCTTTCAAATGTAGTTAGAAGCAATTTTTCAAAATCAAAAACAAAATTTTCTATTAATTGAATTTCCATCATTAAATATAATCAAAAGAAAATGCTTTAATCACACTAAAATTCCAATCTTCTTCTTCATTTCCTACCACCACTCCCAACCTCCAACACCCACTCCCTCATCTCTTCATCGAAACAAGAACTCGAAATAATGAATTCATCAACTTCATCATCTGTTGGCGGCATAACAAATTCATAAAAGAATTGATTTTCTTTTGCTGCACGTATTTCATCAATGCTTACACGTAAAACATCAGCAATCATTTGCCGCAATTGTTTGCACGTTATATTCATTCCAAACTTCTTAATCCATAAATCTTTTAATCCTAAAAATCCCGGTTCAGACAACTAAAACAACCGCCCCTGCGCATCGCCCGGCCTTTTAAACAAGCTCCTGTTCAGGCTCCAGTCTTCTGCATTCATACCATAAAGTTTTCCATACTTGCGGTATTGCTGTGCCACTAATTGCGCAATCGGGCCTTCACCACGCATGCGCACACCCCAGCGCGTATCATTCACTCGCCCATCATGACTTTTCTCAATTAAATGCCAAACTTTATCGGCCCTTTCCGGGAAATTTTTATAGAGCCAGTCGCGAAACAAAAATTTAATTGCACCATTCAAACGTATAAATGTATAAGCAGTAAATGTTGCGCCATTATCCCTTGCCGCTTTCATGATGCGTTGCATTTCATGTTCATTCAATCCCGGTATCATCGGCCCCATCATAATACCCATGCGCACGCCGGCAGCACTTAATTCATTGATCACTTTTAATTTCTGTTTGGCCGTTGTGGTCCGCGGTTCCATCACGCGTCTTAAATCTTCATTAAACGATGTTATCGACACCATGGCCGAAACAATATTCTTCCTGCCCATATCGGCCAGCACATCTTTGTCTTTTAATATCCATGAATTTTTGGTGAGGATGCCAACAGGCTGATTAAACTCGTTACATACCTCCAGCAAGCCTCTTGTTAAACGATATTTTTGTTCGGCGGGCTGGTAACAATCTGTATTGCCGCTTAACATGATGGGCGTGGCATCCCACTTCGGGTGCAATAAAAATTTACGCAATAACTGCGGTGCATTTTTCTTTACGATTATCTTTTGCTCAAAGTCCATACCCGCGCTGTAACCCCAGTATTCATGCACATTGCGGGCATAGCAATATATGCAGCCATGTTCGCAGCCGGCATAAGGGTTCATACTGTAACTCATGCCCACATCAGGGCTTTCAACTTTGTTTACAATCGTTTTTACTTCCTGTTCCAGGTAAACGGTTGGCAATGTTTTTTCTTCCCAATCGTCAATGGCTTCAACATGTTCTTTGCTTACTTCATTAATTAAAAATTTATTTTTTGTATTGAATTGTGCGCCGCGGCCATGATGATATGTTGCCGTTTCATCATGATCTTTCGGACGTGGTTTGGCGTTGGGATTATCGGTTATGTTTTTCATTTGGAAATGTTTTTATGCTTTTTTAAAATGCATTTGTCACTTTCTTTTGTCTTGATACAAAAGAAAGTAACCAAAGAAATTCAAGCACGGATGATAATACAGCACATCCGTGCACACGCCGTGATTGAGCTGTTGTGCTGCTGATTCTTCAGCTGTTGTACCTTGATTATTAGGTGCAACAACGTATTTTTATTTAACTTCTTAAATATTATGCTGCCTGATTTTATTAAACGATATTGAATTAAACAATCAGGTTAATCCATTAATCCTATAAATCGTGGTTCAGACAATTGCGGTCCGTCACCAAAAAATTATAATTACGCACAACTAACTATTAGAAATAAATAAACATTGTTGCACAGGGCATCCCTCTTCTTTGGAACGAACGAGGGTGAGGGCTTCTAATAAAACCGTTGCGCCTTCCCGTATTTATCTTTCTGATTGAATTCACTTTTGTTTTTTGTAACAAACAGGCTTCGTTCCAATACATGTATCACGCAGGTTACCACGCCCCATACATGGCTGCGGTCATCAAAGTTGTGAAGCTGGATATTGCTCATGCGCTTATTGGCGCATTGCAGTTCCACAAACGTTGGATTGCGTTGTATTCTTCGCACCAGTAACTCACCGTCGAGTATGGCAACAATTAATTTCCCGCTGGCTGGCCTTATGCTGCGGTCAACAATTAAAACGTCGCCATTAAAAATGCCGTCTTCCATCATGGCATCGCCATTCATGCGAAAGAAAAAAGTGGCAGGCTTGTTTAAAATAAGCTGCTCGTTTAAATCAATGCCGCGTTCCATATAATCGTCGGCGGCAGCGGCAAAGCCATTGGCATTAGCCGTTTTCACATCGTGTTGCGAAAAATCTTTACTGCCGGCATAAGCGGCCCTGTAACCCTGTTGTGTTTCCATATACTAATAAATTTATTGACTAATTTTTTTAGTAAAATTAAACTAAATTGGTTAGCTTAGCGTTTTAATCAGAAAAAAAACAAATTGTATATATATGGAACAGCAAGTATTTTTTTCATCCGGTTTGCAGTTTGGGTTGCCCAGGTTTTTTGAATATTTATTAGTGGTTCATCCCGGTAAAGAAGTTTTTGACCAGATAAAAGCAGAAAAGGAAAATTTTTCGCTGGAGTATAATGTGAGCATTGCAAAAAAAACATTGCCGCATATAACCATTGCCAATTTTTTGGCTAAGGAAGCCATGGAAGAAACGCTGATTAAATGGATGTATAAGATCATCAGCCATCACAAAAGCTTTGATGTGATGATCAATAATTTCAGCGGTTTTCCCTCATCCAAAACCGTGTATGCCCGCATCCAGGATCATGAGCCGTTTAAGCAACTGGCCACATCGTTAAAAAAAATAAATGAATACATTAATGATAATGGTTTCCCCAATGCCAAGCTCATTAATCATCCGCATGTAACCATTGCAAGGAGCCTGCAGCAACAAGTGTATGAAAAAGCCATCATGGATTATTCGCGCAAAACATTCAATGCCCGCTTTGTGGTTGACGAACTGGTTTTACTAAAACGCCAGAATCAATATGACAAATGCAGGCAGGTAAGTGTGTTTAAGTTGGGCGCGGCATTGAATTAATGTTTGAACGGGATTAATGGGTTAGTCTGATTCCTTAGTTTAATCTTATTCACGAGGGTAATTAAAAATATACAGTACTGAGCAAATATCATTCGTTCTTGAACTTTTGGTTCCTTTCTTTCAAGAGAAAAGAACAGACAGTAGCTTATGCCGTAGGTTTTTCGTTTTGTAGTATTTCAACCCTTTCCCTTTTAAAAATTGAAATAAAGAAAATCATTAAAGCAAAAATTACCGTTTAGGGATAGGTATGAAACATCCATTCATTATACAGGAATATTTAAGCGAGGCGGAAGCGAGAGCAGAAAAACATATTTTACCTGCTGAATATTTGCTGGTATTGCAACCACATGAAGCACTGTGGGATGAGATCAAATTCATCAAAGAAAAATTTGCAACAGATTATAGTTGCGAGCAGGCAAGGAAGGGTTTGCCACATATAACATTGATGCGGTTTAAGCAATTTCAATCAACAGAAATACATATCAGGCATCATTTAAGAAATAATGCACGAACCATAGCGCCATTTAAAATCGAGCTGAAAGATTTCGGCAGTTTTCCATCGCACACCATTTACATGAATATAGTGAGTAAAGTACAAATAATGAATGCCGTAAAAACATTACGGCAAAACGCGCAGAAATTTATGAAGCTGGATAAAGACAATAAACCACATTTCATAACGGAGCCGCATTTAACTATCGCCAGGAAGCTACAGCCCTGGCAATATGAAAAAGGCTGGCTGGAATACGAACATGCCGGTTTTCACGGCTGGTTTATTGCCAGTCATGCATTGCTTTTAAAAAGAAAGGAAGGTGAATATTATAAGCAGGTAGAAAAGTTTGCATTTGAAGGCGTGAAGGAGGAAGTAAAGCAAACAAATTTATTTGACGCCTAAGCTCCGCTCAAACGGCGCTTAGTAAGCCGCCAAGAATATATTAACCAACATGCAACATCAGGAAACAATATTACAACCGCACACGCTTACCGGTTCCTCCATGAGGGGGCATAGAAGGTATGCCGTTGTTGATTGCATTAGTTTCTATTGTTCTGCCGAACGTGTTTTTCGTCCTGAACTGGCAGATAAACCGGTTATTGTTTTAAGCAACAATGATGGCTGCATCGTGAGCCGCAGCGATGAAGCCAAAGCCTTCGGCGTTGAAATGGCCGGCCCTTATTTTAAGGCAAAGGAAATAATTGAAAGAAATAACATCGCTACGTTTTCATCCAACTACAATTTATATGGCGATATGAGCTGGCGGGTAATGGAAACCCTGCGCATAATAATGGGCGAACAGAATGTGGAAGTATATTCTGTAGACGAAGCCTTTATTAACATGGATGATGTTCCCTTCGAAAAACTCGATTTTGCAGCTTTGCAAATAAGAGAAACCGTTGAACAATGGACGGGCGTAAAAGTATCTGTTGGTGTAGCGCCTACAAAAACACTGAGTAAAGTTGCCAATCATATTGCCAAACTTGATAAAGAGCAAACAAACTGTGTTACGGTTTTAAAAACGATGGAAGACGTAAACAGGGCGCTGCATAAAACACCCGTAGGCGATGTGTGGGGCGTGGGAAAACAATATGCCAATAAACTGAAAGCCTTCGGCATTTACGATGCTTATCATTTAACCCAAATGCCTGAAGAATGGGCCAGGAAAAACCTGGGCGGTGTAGTGGGTTTGCGTTTAATAAAAGAACTGAAAGGCGAGCCTTTTATTGTGATGGATGAAGAACTGGTTCAGAAAAAAATGATTGCTACCACGCGCATGTTTGGCGCACCTGTAAAAGATAAACAAAGTATTAAAGAAGCCGTTGCTACCTATACATCAAGAGCCGCCGAAAAGCTGCGCCGCCAGTTCGGCGCAGCTTCTGCGATAAGTGCATTTGTTGTTCCTAAAATGCCACGCTCAGCCGATGGTCATTTTTCACATGGGCCAACGATTAGTGATTGCATTATGTTGCCCCATCCCACCTGCGTTACGAGCGAATTAATAAAAGCCGCCATGAAAATTATTGACCGCATTTATGAAGAAGGAAAGCTGTATAAAAAAGCCGGCGTTATGCTAAGCGGTATTATACAGGATACTTCGGTGCAGGGAGATTTTTTTATTCCGAAAGAAAAAAACAACAACCGCATGCTGATGAGCATGATGGACAACATCAACTTTAGTATGCGGGATGACATATTGAAGTTTGCCGCCAGCGGCACCAAACGCAACTGGAAAATGCGCCAGGAATTCCGCAGCCCCAGGTATACTTCAAGATGGGATGAATTGTGTGAAGTGCGGTAATCATGAATTTGAAACCATAGCTGCCATAAAATTCAATTGTACAAGTGTTGCGACGCAACCGTGCTTAACCGGAGTTCAGTGGCTGGTCACCAAAAAATTAAATAAAGTTTAGTATGCCGGTTGAATTTTAATGCACACATTTGTTGCATGCAACTGCAGTTACAAAACATTGTTCCAACGCCTTTAAAAGATAAATTGCTGCAAAGGCATTCGGATGTGTGGAATAAACAATTGCAATTAAGTAATCCTGAATACATAAAAATTAAAGCGCCAAGTGGTACAGGTAAAACCACGCTGGTACATATTCTATATAAGCTGCGCAAAGATTATGAGGGCAATGTTTTGCTGGATAATAAAAACCTTGTGGCATTGAATGCTGATGAACTTGCTTTGCTGCGCCAGCAAAATATCAGCATCATTTTCCAGGACCTGCGTTTGTTTCCGCATCTTACAGCGCGTGAAAATATTGAGCTTAACCGTGTGCTTCAGCAGCCTTTCTATGAAAGTAATATGATTGATGAAATGGCCGGGCTGCTCGGCATTACACATATCTTACATCAAAAGGCATCAATGTGCAGTTATGGCGAACAACAGCGTGTTGCTATTATCCGCGCATTGATGCAGCCATTTAAATGGCTCATAATGGATGAGCCTTTCAGTCATTTGGATAAGAATAATATTAATAAAGCTGCTGCATTAATTGATGCCGAATGCAAAAAACGCAATGCCGGTTTTTTATTAACCGACCTGGAAGACGATAAACATTTTAATTATGCTAAACTTTTAAACTTGTAACTTCTTGCCCCTCTCCAAAGGAGAGGGGTTGGGGTGAGGCCTTATGCTCAATCAACTTTTGAAAAAACTTATTCAAACAGCCGGCGGGCGCAGCCGCAATGCAATAGCTATTGTGGGTTTATCAATTGCTTTGTTGCTTATATTATCTGCGGTGCAGATACAAGCAAATTATCAGCAACTTTTGTACAGCAAAACCAGCCAGGACAGCATTGCAGATTTTCTTGTTATCAACAAAACTGTTACCGATAAAAACGTTGGTTCAGCAACCTTAAGTGATGCAGAAATAAACGATTTAAAACAACAACCTTTTGTTGAAAGAATAGGTACGCTTACAC
>JAEWBD010000129.1 GCA_023391315.1 Bacteroidota bacterium
AATGTAAACAAAGCCATACAGGCCACGGCAAGCGGCGGCAGCAGCATTCGTTATTCCGGGGCGGCTAATATTACTAATCTTGATGTAAGTGGCGGATCAACCGTAAAAAAGAAAAGCTAATATCTTAAATAAAGTTTTGCCCGATAGTAATACCGTCTTATATTTGCACCCTGATTTACAAGTTCTTAGATTTAATTAAACTTATATATCGCGAGGTAGAGCAGCGGTAGCTCGTCGGGCTCATAACCCGAAGGTCGGAAGTTCGATCCTTCCCCTCGCAACTTTTGAAGCCTTACAGCAATGTGAGGCTTTTTTACTTTAGATAAACCCAAATATGTATACTGTATATATTTTATATTCTTTGCAGCACAGAAAAATATATATAGGTTTTACAACAGATATTGCTGCAAGGTTTTTATCACATAATCAACTTGGTAAAAAGGGCTGGACAATAAAATACCGGCCCTGGCAGATAATCCACACAGAAGTTTTCAACACAAAACAGCAAGCACTTTTAAGGGAAAAAGCGTTAAAGACAGGCAGAGGCAGAGAATGGATTTGGGATGAACTTATTGCCAATCTGCAATTATAATAATTGAGATAGGGCTCATATCCGCCGTGGCGGACGGAAGTTCGATCCTTCCCCTCGCAACTTTTGAAGCCTTACAGCAATGTGAGGCTTTTTTGTTTTAACGAAAACCAGCACGGGCAAAGAAATCCCCGCCTGGTTCAATTTTATATATTAATTGAGCCAGGCGGGGATAAATTATATGCTTTCGACTTAATTATTTCATCGCCTTCCAGGCATTGATCAAGCCATTGGTAGAAGAATCATGTGAAGTGATCTTATTATTATTTTCCAGTTCTGGTAACACTTTTGAAGCAAGCTGTTTGCCTAATTCAACACCCCACTGATCAAAACTGAAGATGTTCCAGATAATACCCTGAACAAAAATCTTATGCTCATATAAAGCAATAAGATTGCCCAGGGTTTTAGGCGTTATCTCTTTTATTAAAAATGAATTGGTGGGTTTATTGCCTTTAAACACTTTAAAGGGAAGAAGCCTTTTTATCTCTTCAGGCGATTTGCCTTCTTTCGTTAATTCTGCCCGTACTTCTGCTTCATCTTTTCCTTTCATCAAGGCTTCTGTTTGCGCAAAAAAGTTACTTAACAATTTCACATGGTGATCGCCAACGGGGTTGTGCGAAATAGCAGGTGCAATAAAATCGCAGGGTATTAACAATGTTCCCTGGTGTATAAGCTGGTAAAAGGCATGCTGCCCGTTGGTGCCGGGTTCTCCCCAAATTACAGGGCCTGTGGCGTAATTGGTTTCGCTGCCATTGCGGTTTACATACTTGCCGTTACTTTCCATATTGCCTTGCTGGAAATAGGCGGCAAACCGGTGCATATATTGATCGTAAGGCAGAATGGCTTCCGTTTGGGCTTTGAAAAAATTGGTGTACCATATACCAATCAATGCCATCAATACAGGTATATTTTTATCAAAGGCAGTTGTTTTAAAATGCACATCGGTTTCATAGCCGCCTTTTAAAAGTTCTTCAAAATTATTGTAGCCGATAGTTAGGGCAATGGATAAACCGATAGCGCTCCATAAGGAATACCTGCCGCCTACCCAATCCCAGAACTCGAACATATTGGCAGTATCAATACCAAATTTTTTTACCTCCTTTTCGTTGGTGCTTAAGGCTGCAAAATGTTTTGCTACATGCTGTTCATCTTTTGCTGACTCTAAAAACCATTCACGCGCTGTATGTGCATTCGTCATGGTTTCCTGCGTGGTGAATGTTTTGGAAGCAATTAAAAACAGCGTTTCTTCCGGCGTAATTTTTTTAAGTGTTTCAACTATATGTGTGCCATCAATATTGCTTACAAAATAGGGTTGGATGCCTTCAATCCAATAAGGTTTTAATGCTTCGGTAACCATTACAGGCCCAAGGTCGCTGCCGCCAATCCCAATGTTTACAATGTATTTTATTTTCTTGCCTGAATAGCCTTTCCATTCGCCACTGTGTATCTTTTCACAAAATGCTTTCATCTGTTGCTGTACACGCAACACATCAGGCATCACGTCTTTGCCATCGCTTAAAACAGGTTCGCCGCTAAAATTTCTTAATGCTGTATGCAGCACTGAGCGGTTCTCTGTTTCGTTTATCTTGTCGCCATTAAACATTTCGGTAATGGCTTCTGTTACTTTACAATCGTCTGCAAGCTGCAGCAATAATTGTAAAGTTTTCTGTACGATTATATTTTTAGAGTAGTCGAATAAAATATCTCCAAATTTTATTGAGAATTTATTAAAGCGGTCTTCATCCTCAGCAAAAAGACGCTTCATAGTCATATTACGCATTTCTTCACTCTGGTGTTTGGTAAGTAACAGCCAGGCCTGCGTATTGGCCGGATTTATTTTCGGTAACATTTCGTGTTAATTTAATTTATCATTTAATTATAAATGGTTGATTATTTCAACCACTTCATCAATCATTGTTCGATTTATATCCAGTTGGGTAACCATCCTTACCTGCGTTTTTGAAATTGCAATAGCAAGTATATTATTTTTTTTAAAATGCGCCGATAATGTTTCTGCGGTATACCTGCCTTTCACTTCAAAAATTACGATGTTGGTTTCTACGGGAAATATTTCACTAACAAAATCTTTTTGCCGCAAAGCTTCCGCTATTTTTTGTGCATGCGTATGATCATCCTTTAACCTTTCAATATTATTTTCCAATGCATAAATACATGCTGCGGCAAGATAGCCTGCCTGGCGCATGCCGCCACCAAATACTTTTCTTACTCTTCTTGCTTTTGCAATAAAATTTTTTGTGCCAATGAGCAGGCTGCCAACAGGAGCGCCTAACCCTTTACTTATACAAATGGAAATACTGTCAAAAATTTCTCCATATTCTTTTGGCGAATTTCCTTTGGCAACAATTGCATTAAACAAACGGGCACCATCTAAGTGTAACATTAAATTATTGGCATCACATATTTTTCTTATGGCTTTAATATCTTCAAAGTTGTAGCAACTTCCTCCGCCGCGGTTAGCTGTATTTTCAAGTGAAACAAGTTTTGTATAAGCCTTATGCAAATCGTTCCTGTTGTTAATGCAGCCTTCCACTTGTGCTGCTGTTATCCTGCCATGGTTGCCGTTAATTAAATTAACGGAACAGCCTGAATTAAATGCAATGCCACCACCCTCGTATTGATAAATGTGTGAAAGTTTATCGCAAATAATTTCATCACCGGGCTGCGTGTGGCATTTAATGGCGATTTGATTGGTCATGGTGCCGCTTGGACAAAAAACCGCAGCTTCCATATCAAACAAAGCGGCTGTTTTTATTTCAAGTTCATTAACGGTTGGGTCTTCGCCAAAAACATCGTCGCCAACTTTTGCATGCATCATAGCATCGAGCATTGCAGGTGTTGGTTTGGTTACGGTATCGCTTCTTAAATCTATCATCATCAGCGAAGATAATAGCAATACATTTTATTTAAAGCATATTTGATGCTGCATATAAACGTTGAATAACTATAGATTTATAAATTATTGCTAAAACATTATACGGTAAACTGTAATCAATATATGCGAATAATAATTTAAGTGAAGCGGAAAATAAACATCTGTAAAAAACGCTTACTTTTGGCGCTTTGAGCAAGAGAATTAGACTACGAAAATTATTAATTAGAACAAACTGATTGCATTAATGTCAACGAAAGTTAACAAAATAGGCGTTTTAACATCAGGTGGGGATTCTCCGGGAATGAATGCAGCCATCAGGGCTGTAGTACGAACAGGAATTTATTATGGTCTTGAAGTTTTTGGCATCATGCGCGGGTATAGCGGCATAATAGAAGATGATATGTTTCAGATGTCTTCCCGCTCGGTCGCCAATATCATACAACGTGGCGGTACAATTTTGAAAACAGCCCGCTGCAAAGAGTTTTATAATGAAGAAGGCCGTAAAAAGGCCTTTGCTAATTTACAAAAAAGAGGTATCAATGGTTTAGTGGTGATAGGCGGTGATGGCAGCTTTACAGGCGCTTATAAACTAAGCAAAGAATTTGGTATTCCCTGTATTGGCATTCCCGGCACCATCGATAAAGATTTATATGGCACTGACTTTACATTGGGCTTTGATACGGCAGCCAATACTGCGGTTCAGTCTATTGATAAAATCCGTGATACGGCAGACTCCCACGACCGGCTTTTTATTGTGGAAGTAATGGGAAGGCATGCAGGTTATATTGCGTTGCATAGCGGTATTGCTACCGGCGCTGAGCACATATTAATGCCGGAAGTAAATACCACAATTGAAGAAATAATTTCATCCCTGTCTGAACAGGAAAAAAGAAAAAAGCTTGTTAATCTTGTTATTGTTGCTGAAGGTTATATGCCCGATCCTTCCAATCCTAAAATAAAAGGCGCAAACGAAGTAGCGCGTCTTTTGGAAGAAAGATTAAAGGGCCTTGAAATAAGGGTAACAATATTAGGTCATATTCAAAGAGGCGGCCCTCCATCCTGCATTGACAGGCTGATTGCAAGCCGTATGGGTTATCATGCTGTAGAAAGCCTGCTGGAAGGGAGGTACAATGTTATGGTTGGTATCCTGAATAATAATATGCACTATACTCCACTCGAGATTGCTATTCGCGAAAAACAGAAAATGGGCGAGGACTGGCTTGATATTGTAAAGATACTGGCAAGCTGATTTTTGCTATATGAACATAAACTACCGAAATTTATATGTCAGATAACATAACAAAATACCTGCATAAAGAAATGGATCGCCAGGCAGGTATAGAACATACGTTTCACCGTACTAAAATAGTGGCAACAATAGGCCCTGCCTGCGATACATACGAGAAAATGCTTGAGCTTGCAAAAGCCGGCGTTAACGTTTTCCGTTTAAATTTTTCGCATGGCACACAGGAAGATAAGGCAAGAATACTCGGCCTTATTGAAAGAATGAATGAAGAAGAGCCTTTTAATATATCTTCCCTCGCCGATTTACAGGGACCTAAATTAAGAGTGGGTGAAATTCAAAATGGTTTACTTGAAATTAATAACGGTGATATTTTAACCTTTACTTCCAAAGAAAAAGTAATTGGTACTAAAGAAAAGATTTATGTATCCTATCCTAACCTGCATGAAGATGTAAAGGTGGGCGACAAAATTTTAATTGATGACGGTAAATTGGAAGTGGTTGTAATTGAAGTTACGCCTGACGATGATGTAAAAGTTGCCGTTAGTTATGGCGGTATTTTAATGCCGAAGAAAGGTGTAAACCTTCCTGATACAGATATTTCATTGCCGGCTTTAACGGAAAAAGATATTTCTGATCTTGAATTTATTTTGCAACATAATGTTGACTGGATTGCACTGTCTTTTGTGCGCAAGGCAGAGGATATTATTGACCTGAAAAAAAGGATTGCAGAGAAAAACTCAAGCAGTAAGGTGATTGCAAAAATCGAAATGCCTTCGGCTTTAAAAGACCTGCGTAATATTATTCTTGAATCGGATGCTGTGATGGTGGCACGCGGTGATCTTGGCGTTGAGCTGCCGGTTGAAAAAGTACCCATGGCACAGCGGGATATTATCCGTAAATGTATTCATCGTGGTAAGCCGGTAATTGTAGCTACGCAGATGATGGAAAGCATGATCGATCGCATTAAACCAAACAGAAGCGAGATTACCGATGTGGCCAATGCAGTACTTGAAGGTGCAGACGCCGTAATGCTTAGCGCTGAAACTGCAACCGGCAAACACCCGGCATTGGTAGTGGAAACCATGCGCCGCATTATTCTGGAAGTTGAAAAAACGGAATACCGTTATAACAGGGAAGAAGATTTAAAACCCTTGTCGCATTCACCTACTTTTTTAAGCGATGCTATTTGCTACAATGCCTGTAAAATAGCGAAAGATGCTAATGCCGATGCCTTGATTGGTATGACACAAAGCGGCTACACGGCATTTACATTAAGCAGTTACCGGCCCAAGAGCCCTTTATATATTTTCACCAAAGTAAAAAGCCTCGTTAACCAGTTAAGTTTAAGCTGGGGCGTACGCGCTTTTTATTATGATGAAGAAATAAGTCTTGACGATATTATTTTTGACCAAATAAATATTTTAAAAGAACGGGGCTTTATAAAAACAGACGATGTGGTCATTAATACAGGCAGCACGCCGATTAACCTGCATCTGCCGACAAACGTCTTAAAAATTACAAAAATCGAATAAAATCATCCCCCCAACCAGCGGGGGATTTTTATTTTAATATTATGCATACGATTGCTTTACGCATCATTTGCAAACATTTCTTTTCTTTACGTTGCTTTAGTTACCAGCTTTTTATTACTATTAAATTGACTAATATAATGAGTAAATTCCTGAGTTTAGTTTTCTCTTTTTTAATGATTGCCTCACTTGCCCAATCACAAACATTAAATATTATTCCGGCGCCCGTAAAGGCTGAAGCAAAGCAGGGTACATTTTCAATTACACCTAAAACAAGCATTGTGGTAACATCTGCAGCCGCTGATAAAAGCGCTGCTTTTTTTAATGATTACCTGGAAAAGTTTTACGGATTTAAATTAAATGTTTCAAAAAAGAAAACAACAGGTGCAATTGAACTTGTGCTTGCTCCTGGCAAACAAAGTGCTACTCCGGGCGGGTATAGCATAAATGTAAACGCAAATAATATTGCCATTAACAGTAATAATGAAGAAGGTATTTTTTACGGCATTCAAACATTAATACAATTATTACCGCCTGAAAAATCAAATAACCTTACAGTTCAGCAATGCAGTATTGAAGATGCGCCGCGATTTGCTTACCGTGGTATGATGCTGGATTGCGGACGCCATTTTTTTTCTGTAGATTTTGTAAAGCAATTTATAGATTTTCTTGCCTTGCATAAGCTTAACACATTTCACTGGCATTTAACGGAAGACCAGGGCTGGCGCATTGAAATAAAGAAATACCCAAAGCTTACGGAAGTAGGCGCATACAGAAACGGTACCATCATTGGCCACCATCCCGGCACCGGTAATGATAATACAAGGTATGGTGGTTATTATACACAGGAGCAGGTAAAAGATATTGTAAAATATGCGGCAGACAGGTACATCACCGTTATTCCCGAAATTGAAATGCCGGGCCACGCCTCTGCAGCCATTGCTGCCTATCCGCAGTTAAGCTGTTTTCCCAACGAAAACACGCCCATAGCAAAAGGTGTGAAATGGAGCGGCGATTCAACCGGCAAATATGTGCAGCAAAGCTGGGGTGTTTATCCTGATGTATTTGCGCCAACAGATTACACATTTAAATTCCTGGAAGATGTGCTGGATGAAGTAATAGCTTTATTTCCTTCAAAATATATTCATATTGGCGGCGATGAATGTCCTAAAATTTATTGGAAGCGTTCTGCGTTCTGCCAAAATCTTATTAAAGAAAAAGGGTTAAAAGATGAACATGGTTTGCAGAGCTATTTCATCAGCACAATTGAAAAATATTTAAACAGCAAAGGCCGCCAGATTATTGGCTGGGATGAAATTCTTGAAGGCGGTCTCGCACCTAACGCCACTGTAATGAGCTGGCGCGGGGAAGCCGGCGGTATTGAAGCGGCCAAACAGCATCATAGTGTTATTATGACGCCAACCACTTATTTTTATTTTGACTATGCACAGTCAAAGCATGAAGACAGCCTTGTTATCGGCGGCTACCTTCCACTTGAATCCGTATATAATTATGAACCTTTCACACCAAAGCTTACGCCGGAAGAACAGTTGTATATAAAAGGTGTTCAGGCAAATGTTTGGACGGAATATATGGACAATGGGAAAAAGGTTGAATACATGGTTTTTCCACGCATGGAAGCTTTAAGTGAAATTGCCTGGAGCAGTAAAGACAAAAAGAACTGGCAGGATTTTCAGCAGCGTCTTCAAAGCCAGTATAAGCGTTACGACTTTTGGAATGTTAGCTACAATACAAAGGGCATAAATAAGGAATAATCAGGCCTTGTTTAAAACACTTAATAAAACATAAACTATAATTATAAAATCATGGTAGATTCTTTTGAAAAAATTCCGGTTGAAATTTTTCCAACATCCAGCGAAGGCTCTCACTATGCAGCCGGTGAAATTGCAAAGCTTATCAGGCAAAAACAAGAAACGAACAAACCTTGTGTTTTAGGGCTCGCTACCGGTTCCACACCCATCAGCATGTACAAAGAGCTTGTGCGCATGCATAAAGAAGAAGGCCTGAGTTTTAAGAATGTTATCACCTTTAACCTTGATGAATATTTTCCCATTTCCAAAACGGCTTTTCAAAGCTATTGGAGCTTTATGCACAGGCATTTGTTCGACCACATTGATATTAAGCCGGAGAACATTCATATACCCAATGGAGAATTGTCAAAAGAAGCAGCCAAAAAACATTGCATAGAATATGAGCAAATGATTGATGAGGCCGGTGGTATTGACCTGCAGGTTTTAGGCATAGGCAATAACGGTCACATCGGTTTCAACGAACCGGGCTCGAGTATATTTTCAAAAACACATATCACCAATCTTGACAACAGCACACGTGTTGCCAATGCAAGGGAATTTCAAAATATATCAAAGGTGCCGCGCCTGGCACTTACAATGGGCATAAGCACCATAATGAAAGCCAAAAGGGTGTTATTGATGGCCTGGGGTTTTAA
>JAEWBD010000166.1 GCA_023391315.1 Bacteroidota bacterium
CCTTCGACCAGATAGCCAATGCCGTTTCTTACGAAAACCACGACATAACAGGCGGTTTATTGCAGGTGGGCAATATGAAGCGCACCCTGCAGATACGCGGGCAGTTTAAAACATCTTTTGATATTGAAAAAGTGGTTGTAACCAATACTTACGGTAATCCTGTTTACCTGAAAGATATCGCTACTATAAAAGATACTTTAAAAACAAGTGAAAGTTATGCCCGGCTCGATGGCAAAAATGTAATTACACTTAATATCATTAAACGTGCGGGTGAAAACCTTATTGAAACTTCCGAAGCAGTAAAAGCCGCTGTGGCCGGAATGAAACAAACAGATTTTCCGAAAGATTTAAACGTTGTGGTTACCGGCGACCTGAGCAAAAAAACAGAAACTTCGTTCAACGACCTTGTCAATTCAATTGTAATTGGTTTTGTGCTGGTGCTTATTATACTTATGTTTTTTATGGGCGTTGTAAATGCCTTCTTTGTGGCATTAAGTGTGCCGCTCAGTATGTTCGTAGCTTTTGTGTTTTTGCCGTTTGCAGATATTATTATCGGCGGGCATGTAACGCTCAATTTCATCGTACTGTTTGCCCTGTTATTTGGATTAGGAATTATTGTGGATGATGCCATTGTGGTTATCGAAAATACGCACAGGATATTTACCCAAAGCAAGGGCAAATTATCCTCCACCATTTCAGCAAAAATGGCTGCGGGCGAAGTGTTTATACCCGTATTGGCGGGAACGCTTACAACACTGGCGCCTTTCTTCCCGCTGCTATTCTGGCCTGGTATAATCGGTAAATTCATGGTGTACTTACCCGCCATGCTTATTTTCACTTTAACCGCTTCTTTGATTGTAGCGTTTTTAATGAACCCCGTTTTTGCAGTGGATTTCATGAACCATGAAGACCATGAAAATAAAGCGCCCAAATCTGCTATTTTCAGAAAACCTTCGTTCTGGATTTTTGTAGCGCTGGGCATTTTGCTGGATGTATCCGGTGCCACCTTTGCCGGCAATCTTTTATTGTTCATTATGATCCTGATTGTATTGAACAAATATCTTTTTGATGGCTGGATTCATGCTTTCCAAAACAGGGCTTTACCCTGGATAATGAACCATTATGAAAACCTGCTGCGCTGGGCATTAAACGGCAGAAAACCTGTAGCCTTATTGCTGGGAACATTTGGCTTGCTCTTCATTTCATTTTTCATGTTTTCCGCCTCGGTAAGCAGTGGCAGGGTGCAGGTAGAATTCTTCCCGAGCGGCGACCCCAATCAAATATATGTTTATCTGAAATTGCCGGTAGGCACCGATGTAGATTATACTGATTCTGTTACCAAAGTGCTTGAAAAGAAAGTGTATCATGTGTTAGGAATGGAAAACGGCAAAAAGAATCCGGTGGTTGAAAGTGTTATCAGCAACGTGGCTATTGGCGCCAACGATCCTGCAAGCGGCGACCAGAGCACACACCCGGAACGTGGCAGGATACAGGTTTCCTTTGTTGAGTTTGGCGAAAGAAACGGCGTGGCCACATCGCCGTACCTTGATTCTATCCGCTCTGAATTAAAAGGTATTCCAGGCGCCCAGATCAGCGTTGACAAAGAACAGAACGGGCCGCCTACAGACCCTCCTGTAAACGTAGAAATTGCAAGTGATGATTTTGATGATCTTATTAAAACATCCGTCGCCTTAAAAAATTATCTTGATTCCATTCAGGTGCCGGGCGTGGAAGAGCTAAAGATGGATGTTGATCTCACCAATCCTGAAATATCGCTTACTATAGATCGTGAAAAAGCCAATGCCGAAGGACTTTCCACCGCGCAAATTGGTAATGAAATAAGAACGGCAGTATTTGGAAGGGAAGTGTCTAAAGTAAAGGAAGGGAAAGACGAATATAAGATACAACTACGCGATAAAGAGATGGATAAGGCAAGTCTTGTTGACCTGCTGAATATGACCATTACTTTCCGCGGTTCAACCGGGCAGGTAAAAACGTTGCCTATCAGCTCGTTTGTAAATGTAGATTATACCACTACGTTAGGCAGTGTAAAGCGCAAGAAATATAAGCGTGTAATTACATTAACATCTAACCTGCTCTCTGGTTATACGGCTACAACGGTTAACCAGCAGTTAGGCGGCTATATAAAACAGTTTAAACAAAAACCAGATAGCGTAACTATAAGCCAGACAGGTGAAAGCGAGCAGCAGGCAGAAACTGTATCATTCCTCGGCCAGGCTTTATTAATCGCGCTTATGCTCATCCTGCTTATACTTGTATTGCAGTTTAATTCCGTAAGCAAACCCATAATTATTCTTACCGAAATATTATTTAGTGTAATTGGTGTGCTGTTAGGTTTTAGTATAACGGGCATGACTGTGAGCTCCGTAATGACGGGCCTGGGTATTGTTGGCCTGGCTGGTATTGTAGTGAAGAATGGTATTCTTGTAATTGAATTTGCCGATGAGTTGCGGTCACGCGGTTTGAAAACCCACGAGGCGGTGGTGCAGGCAGGTAAAACGCGTATCATCCCGGTATTGCTTACCGCCCTGGCAGCCATACTGGCACTCATTCCGTTGGCCGTTGGTTTTAATATCAACTTTGTTACTTTATTTTCTGAACTGAACCCGCACATTTATCTCGGTGGTGATAATGCGGTGTTCTGGAAACCGCTTTCATGGACGATCATTTTCGGCCTTGCCTTCGCCTTTTTTATGACGCTGGTAATTGTACCGAGCATGTATTTGATTGCCGAAAGATTACGGCGGCCAATGCGCAGGATGTATGGCGGCAAATGGGTAAGCATGATGGGTATTCCGCCACTGACAATTTTATTTATACCGATGGCAATTATAACCACCATTGTGCAAAGAAGAAAGGCGGCCCGCAGGAGAAAGAGGGTTGATCCAAAGACTACAAATGAAGCCTTTGTTGGTAGCTGGTTTTAGTATAAATTTACAGGGAAGGTTTAAGCGTTTACCACTTTAAATCTTTCAAAGGCCGCTTCACCTGGTGAGGCGGCTTTTTATTATTGTTGAACCTTGTTGGCTTTTTTTTGCGAAATTTGCACACTTTGAGCAGGAGATACAATATGATATTATATAAAACAGATGCAGAAATTGAACTGATGAAGCAAAGCGCCAGGCTTGTGAGTAAAACGCTTACAGAAGTTGCCACTATGCTTAAACCCGGCGTTACCACCATGCAGATCGACAGGCTTTGCGCTGAATTCATCAGGGACCATAAAGCCATTCCTTCTTTCTTAAATTATCATGGCTACCCTTTTACCATCTGCGCTTCGGTGAACGATGTGGTGGTGCATGGCTTTCCCAATAATGTAGCCTTAAAGGACGGCGATATTGTTTCCATAGATTTCGGCGTGATATTAAATGGCTGGCATGGCGACCATGCTTACACTTTTTTGCTGGGAGAAGCAGGCGAAGATGTATTGCAGTTAATGCGTGTAACCAAAGAATCTTTATATAAAGGAATTGAAAAAGCTGTTGCCGGAAACCGCGTTGGCGATATTTCCTATGCTATACAGGAATATACGGAACGCAAACATGGCTATGGTGTGGTGCGGGAACTGGTAGGCCACGGCCTGGGCAGAAGCCTGCATGAAGATCCCCAGGTGCCTAATTATGGCAAGCGCGGTAATGGCCCGCGATTGAAGGAGAATGTAACGCTGGCCATTGAGCCTATGATAAACATGGGCACCAAGGATGTTTACACCGACGATGACGGCTGGACGGTTAGAACCCGCGATGGCAAACCTTCCGTTCATTTTGAACACGACGTTTGCGTAAAAAAGAATAAAGCGCTTATACTCTCCGATTATTCAATTATAGAAAAAGCTGAACAGGCTAATAGCAACCTGAATACATCATATTACACGTTGCAGCATGAAGCCGCTGCAGTATAATGCAGAAGTTATCTGAAAAGATTTCTTCGTATTTTATATAATACCAAAAATATAAACGCCTTTGCACGTCTTTCCCCCGCCGCGGCGGAGGAATCTGGTTCAGTTTGGAGGTGCAGATACCCGGTCAGGACGGATATGACGACGACCTTACAGGATTTTATTCATGCTTCCTAAAAACTTGCAAAACACATTAAATGTATTTGTAAATTTTACTTTAGACAGCTTTCAGGTAAATATTTTTAAAAGGGTTTAGGGAGAAAATTATTCTATTCCTCTTTTATAAATTTTCTTGTAAAAGATGTAAGGCCATCCGTAATAACCATTGTATATATTCCTGGCTTTAGCTGTTCAATATTAATAGCAAGATTTGCTTTCCCTTCAAGTTTTCCCAATTGTTTTACTAATGCCCTGTTGCCGGAAACATCTGTTATAACAACGCGATATGCTGAAGCGCCAGCCGCGGCTGTAAAACCAATATGTAAAACGTCCCTGGCAGGATTGGGGAATAATACAAGATTTTCAGATGCCGGGCCAGATGCTGTTGCGGAAGCGGCCGCCTGTGCAATGCCATATTTAATTACAATGGTACTGCGGCCCGCAACATACAAATTATCCGCAGGGTCTTTTTGAATACCTAATGTAACCGTATTTTCAATTGAATTCAGCTCATATATATCTGTAAAAAACGGTGTTCCATTTTTATTATAACCGTTTGTAATGGCCACATGCCTGTTATTCTGATAATAGCAGGTGCCTGTGACAATAACGTTTTGCTGTTGATCAACCACAATCCCCGTTGGACGATCCGGCCCCCAGAAACCTGCATTAAAAGTATCCGTCCATTTTTTTACACCACCTGTAGTATATTTTGTAATGATACGTTTGCTGTTAACATCAGAATAATTTAAAGTGCCTGCTACATAACAGTTGCCTTTGGTATCAATTGTAAAAGCGCCGTAAAGAGACGGCATGGTAAAGCTGCCGCTCACTTCTTTTGAAAACCATAGTTGTTTTCCGGCCTTGTTATATTTTACCGTTAATATCCTGGGATTATTATAAAAAGAAATCGTATCTGTCTGGCCGTTTATATAGATGTTATTGAGCAAATCGCATTCAACATAATAGAACCTTCCATTTTTATTATATTCATTAAAAACATTACTCCATGCCAGGGTGCCATTTGGTTTAAACTTTAAAACCATCGGCTTCTGCATTTGAGGAAGGTTGCCGGGATCGGAAGCGCCGGCTATGATAATATTATTCATGTTATCGAAGCAACCACCATGGCCCACTACCTGGTCCATCTTTTTTGTCCATAACGTTTTACCAGCTTTATCCAATTTCAGCAGGAGTAAGTTATTAACGTAGGCACCCATTTCATATACATACCTTGTTTCATTTCCCGTAATCAAAATGCTTCCACCAGGCGATATGGAAATATCCTTCGGACTGGCCAGCACAAAAGCAGCATCATGAAAACGGTTTAGCCAGATGCGTTTACCCGTGCTGTCATACTTCATGGTAACAATATCGCTTACAGTTGTTCCATAGGTAGCACTGTCTTTCCGGGTTCCTGTAACGTAAATAAACCCGTCTGCATCGGTTGCAATTGCAATGGCTTCATCCATTGAATCTTTCAGGTTATTAAAATATCTTTTCCAAAGTGGTTTACCATCGCTATTAACCTTTTTTATATAGAAATGCGTAAGCTGGTAATTACTCCAGTTGCTTTCATACCCGGCCGTATAAGTGTTGCCGTATTTATCAACAACCATATCATTGAAATAATGATTGTCTGCGGCATTATCCTGATATTGTTTTACCCATACCCGCTCATACTGTTGTGCAAGGGAGAAAAAGCTAAAAACAAAAAAGAAAATAAGTGTAGAAATTGTGCTTTTCATAATTATAAGTTTAAATCTAAAAATAATTGTTTTTAGCAAAAGGAATTAAGTTGAAAGATTGTATTTTAAAACTTAATATTCGGATGTTTTTCAAACCTATATTTTTGATGATAGCTATTGTATGAAAAATTTAATTCCAAGAGATATAAGCTGGCTTAGTTTTAATGCCCGGGTGTTGCAGGAAGCGGCCGATCCATCTGTGCCTTTACGGGAACGCATTCGTTTTTTAGGTATTCACTCGAATAATATGGATGAATTTTTCCGGGTGCGTGTGGCAACGCTGAAACGTATGATTGAACTGGGCGGCAAAAAAGGCAATATGCACCTGGAAGAAAATCCGCAAAGTATAGTGGAACAAATTCAAACCATTGTGCTCGATCAGCAGAATGAATTTAACCGTATTTGGCAGGGCATTTTAAAAGAGATGCAGCAACAGGGCATTTTCCTGGTTGATGAAAAAAAACTCAATAAACAGCAGCAGACGTTTGTAAAAACTTTTTTTGAAGAAGAAGTTCGTTCCAATATTATTCCTTTAATGATTGAAAGCCTTCCGCAACTCCCCTATCTACGTGAAAAAAGCATTTATCTCGGCGTAGTTATGCGCAGGCAGGATACGGCTTACCAGCAGAAATATGCATTGATAGAAGTGCCCAGCCGCATCATTGGCCGCTTTATAGAATTGCCGGCACCGGAAGGACAGCACCACATCATACTGCTGGAAGATATCATTCGCTTTAATCTTCCTTATATCTTTTCTTATTTCAATTATACAAAATTTGAATCTTACATTTTTAAGGTTACAAAAGATGCGGAGCTGGATATTGATAATGATATAACCACATCGCTCGTTCAAAAAATACAGAAGGGCATTAAGAACAGGCGCATTGGCAAACCCACGCGTTTTGTGTTTGATAAGGAAATGGATTCCGGGCTGCTCGAATATCTTATGAAGAAGCTGCACCTTACAAGAATGGATAATATTATTCCCGGCGGCCGCATTCATAATTTCCGGCACTTTATGGATTTTCCGGATGTATTTAAACAAAAAAGGTTAAGGCGGCAGCCTTTTACACATCCTGAGCTTGTGGATACATCAAGGGTTACGGACATTATTTTAAAACATGATGTATTGCTGCATTTTCCCTATCATTCTTTCAATTCTGTAATAGATCTTTTACGCGAAGCGGCCATAGACCCTGAAGTGACTTCCATAAAATTAACAGCTTACCGGCTGGCCTCTAATTCAAAAGTCATCAATGCATTAATCAACGCCGTGCGTAATGGTAAAAGCGTAACGGTAATGCTGGAACTGCGTGCCCGCTTTGATGAAGAAAATAATCTTGAATGGAAAGAATTGCTGGAAGAAGAAGGTGTGAAAGTATTGCTGGGCATACCCAATATGAAAGTGCATGCCAAGCTTTGCGTTATAAGCAAGCGCAGCAATAAAAAAACCATTCAATATGGTTTTGTAAGCACGGGAAACCTCAACGAAAAAACAGCAAAGGTTTATGCAGATGCCTGTGTGCTTACCAGCAACAGGAATGTAATGGCCGATATTAACCGTATTTTTAAATACCTTGAAAACCCTTCAAAAATTAAATACCTGAACAGTTGTAAAACGCTGATGGTTTGCCCAACATCCATGCGCCAGCAGTTGACCCAGTTAATTAATACGGAAATAAAAAATGCGAAGGCAAAAAAGAAAGCTTCCATTACTTTAAAGGTTAACTCTTTAAGCGATCCTCAATTAATTCTGAAATTATATGAAGCAGCCGATGCAGGCGTAAAGCTCAACCTTGTTATTCGCGGTATTTGCTGCGCAAAGCTGAAGCATAAAAAATGGAATCATCATGTAAAAGCTATAAGCATCGTAGATGAATACCTGGAACATGCACGCATGCTTATTTTTGAGAATGGCGGGAGGGAAAAGTTTTTTATATCATCTGCCGACTGGATGATCCGCAACCTCGATCACCGCATTGAAGCGGCTATACCTATAAAAAATAGAGCACTTTGCCAGGAGATAAAAGATATACTTGATATTGAGTTGAAAGATAACGTAAAGGCCCGCACACTGGATAATAATTTAGATAATAACTATGTGAAGCCAACAGGTAAGAAAGTTCGTTCGCAAATTGAAATTTATAATTATCTCTATAAAAAAATAAAGCCTGTAAAACCGGTGGTAGCAAAACCCATTCCTGAAGTACAGGAAATCGTTGTATAAGTGGTGTGTTAGGGTGTAAGAAAAACAACAAGATAACACCCGTAACGCAGTTTTAATTCAACAACGCTTTCATGTTCGTACTTCATGTTAGCGACTATATTTTTCTGGGTTGGTTAACGTATCAATTAGTTGTGCTTTGCTTTTGTTCATTAATGAAAGTGTATATTTTTTTTCAAGGTTATTGAATTGAGGGTCGTCTTGTTGAATTTTGTATAAGCTATTTAATACCTGGTTTGCTTGTGCAGCGTCACCCAACATTATTAAGTTAATTGCCTTGTTTGAAGTAATCATTGCATAATCTCTGTTACTTGTTTGCATTGTATCTAAAACTGAATTGCATATTGTTAACGACTTAGCGAAATAAAATTTTGATGAAATGGTGTCACCAACTTTTTCATGTAAAACTCCCGCAGTCAAATAAAGGTCATGCGCATCAGGTCGCAGCTTAATGCAAGTGTCAACCGTTGATAAAAGCCTGTTGAATTGCTTAAGTGAGTATAAGAACATTAACTTATTGTGATAACATAAAAAGCAAGTACTGTCAATTGCTGTTGCACTGTCAAGAAATGAAAGAGCTTTTTTGCAACTGTCTGCATTGTCAATATAACTTGACAGAGGAACTATCTGTCTGCTTAACCTTACTGCTTCTGGATTTGTTTTATGAATTGTCTGTTTTTGCAGGCACGAGCAAAAAGCAATTAGTGAAAAGAAAACTATAAATTTTAGAGCTGCCATAATATAGACGCTAACACAAAAATTTACGAATATCTACGCAGTTAAAAAAAATGCTATTTGATTTTCAATACTTACTCCTTTGTTTTTTTGTAATGCCGTTGCGGCAGTCAAAATTCTCCAATTTATTTGCCCCATTCTCCAACAGACCGTTCAACGGACTGTTTATGTTGATCAGGTCTTCTTTTTATATACAAATACCACTCAGTGAAAGACTGCTTTTGTTCTCTTCTGCTTATTTGCTAAGGCGGCAAGATCACCGGAGGAAACATCTTTCACGCAGCGAAAGCCAATGTGGTTGGAAGCAGACCTGTATTCGCCCTTTCCCCTTGTTCCCACCATATAGCGGGTGCAATATTGATCCGTGCAAAGGAATGAGCCGCCACGCTGCACTTTCTTTTTTACACCAGGTTCTTCAGGGTCATAGGACTCAGGCGGCCCTTGCGGGTTTTTGGAAACGGTTCCTTTTTCTGCAAGCGTTTTGTAATAATCGGGCCTGTACCAATCGCTGCACCATTCCCAAACATTACCGGCCATATCGTAAATATCATACCCGTTTGCCGGGTATTTTGCCACGGGCGCAATACCTGCATAACCATCCAATGCCTGGTCGGCAGACGGAAACTTTCCTTCATAAATATTGGCCAACCTTTTGCCATCGGGTTTTAGCTGGTTGCCCCAGGTGTACATCTCTCCCGCTTTACCGCCTCTTGCAGCAAATTCCCATTCCGCTTCTGTGGGCAGCCTTTTACCGGCCCATTTTGCATAAGCTTCCGCGTCTTCCCACGATACCTGCACAACGGGATAATCGTCTTTGCCTTCATTATTACTCCCGGGCCCCAGCGGGTGGCGCCAGTCAGCGCCGCGCACATAATTCCACCATTGTAAATAGTTGGAAAGATTAGTTGTAGCAGATGGTGTAAACACAGCAGAACCAGCCACCAGGTCTTCTTCAGGCACACCCGGGAATTCTTCTTTGGTTGGCTTGCGTTCAGCCACCGTTACATAACCGGTAGCCTTAACAAATGCGGCAAATTCTGCATTGGTAACTTCTGTTTTATCCATAAAAAATCCATTCACATACACGCGGTGAATGGGCCTTGTATCATTCATCAATTCATGGCCGCCATCTTCCATATTGGTGGGATTTACACTGCCCATGCTGAATTCACCGCCGGGCACCCAAACCATATCTTTTATGGTTTGTGAAGGTTTATCATCATTAGCAACAGTTGGCTTAAATTCTTTTCCACCCTGTTTCATATAAGTTACACTGTCGGCCATGGTGAAGCCAAGCACGCTGCACGAAACAGCTCCGTCAATTTTTGCCTGGGCAACTGCACTTTCGGCAGTTGAATCAATGTGCTCATCAGGCGTTTTATTGTTGTTGCAGGAAAAAAATGCCAGCAGTAAAAGATTTGTGGCTGCAAATAGTTTTATGCGTTGCATATAATAATTTTTAAATGCTGGTGGGTTGTTTGCTAAAAATACAAATCTATACATTCATAAAAGTAGGTAACAATATTATAAGCCTGCAATTGTTAAAATTTCGGAATGGATTAAAAAGCGTTCAATCTTATATCAGGCAACAAGTTGAAGTTATGCTGGTATAAGGAAGGTTACACTATTTCTTTTATCATAACCAATAGTTTTCTGTCTATGCCTGGAACACCTTCAATGAGCCTGGCTAAAAAGCTAATTTTTTTTGTATCACCAGAATGTGTTTGCAGCTCAAATATTTTAGTCTCGTTTATGTTATGCCGTGTAAGAAAATTAAGTGTTTCCTGTTTTACATCAGGCCGGCTCCAGAAAGGATTATCAATATCAGCTAAACGGCTGTTCTCTGCAGGCGCTTCTCCTAATTCAAACAGCCGGAGAAACGTTTTATTGGTTTTAATAACACGGAGCCTGCTATCGAGTATAATAAGAGCTGATTCTTCTACTGAATCAAAAATAGTATCAATAAATTCATGCGATTCTATGAGGAATCTTTCCAATTGTTTTTGTGCATGAATATTATGCACCACTTTAACCAGGAATGAATTGCCATCTTTATTTTCTATGTAAACAGATTCGCCTGTAACCCAGACCTTGTTGCCATTCTTATGTACCAGGTAATTCTCATCGTTGGCAGAACCCTGTGCCAAAACCGTTTGCAGTTCTGTTTCCGGTTTTGAAGCAAGCTGATCTTTTTCGGTAAATAATATTTTAAAATTTTTACCCGTTAAATCTTCAGACGTATAACCGAAACGGGCGTGGAAGGCTTCATTTATGTTTAAAATAATGCCTTGCTTATTCATGATAACAATACCGTTATACCGGGCATTATTAAAGAAAGTTTCAAAAAAACCTGATGTGTCCAAAATTGAAAATTTTATAGTTAATAAGCAAATGTATCATTGTGAACGCAATAAAAAAATCCCCCGTTGCCGGGGGATTTGTAAGGGAAACTCAACAGTGATTATTACTTCACCTTTTCTAACACCTCATTTCTAAATACAACTACACCATCAAACACATCAACCAAAACAGGATTTGACCTGTCTATATCGCCTGCGAGTATCTTTTTACTTAGCTGGTTTACGATTTCTTTTTGGATTAAACGCTTTAATGGCCTTGCACCAAACTGCGGATCGTAACCGGTTTCAGATAAATAATCAATTAAATAGTCTGTAAATTCCAGTTCAATATGATTTTGCTGCAACAGCTTTTTCAAATCATTCAACTGTATTTTTACTATGTTCTTTATTTCTTTGCGCATCAACGGCTGGAACATGATGATCTCATCAACCCTGTTTAAAAATTCAGGACGGATGGTTTGACGCAATAAATTCATTACTTCCAGCTTTGTTTTATCAACCACTTCTTCCAGGTTATTTTCGCTGACATTCTGAAAGGCATCCTGTATCAAAGTACTTCCAATATTGCTTGTCATGATAATGATAGTATTCTTGAAATTTACAACCCGGCCTTTATTATCGGTGAGCCTTCCATCATCCAAAACCTGCAGCATAACATTCCAAACATCAGGATGTGCCTTTTCAATTTCATCTAACAATACAACGCTGTAAGGTTTGCGGCGAACGGCTTCAGTTAGCTGGCCGCCTTCATCATATCCCACATAACCCGGAGGCGCACCCACCAGGCGGGACACTGTATGTTTTTCCTGGTATTCACTCATATCAATACGTGTCATCATGCTTTCATCATCAAATAAATATTCTGCAAGCGCCTTTGCGAGCTCTGTTTTACCAACGCCGGTTGTACCGAGGAATATAAAAGAACCAATTGGTTTTTTGGGGTCCTGCAAACCTGCACGGCTTCTGCGGATAGCATCTGCCACAGCCGTAATGGCTTCTTCCTGCCCCACTACCCTTTCATGTAAATGATCTTCAAGCTGTAATAATTTTTCGCGTTCACTTTGCATCATTCTTGTTACAGGAATGCCGGTTGATTTGGCAACACTTTCTGCGATGTCTTCTGCATCCACTTCTTCTTTCATCAGTCTGCGCCCATGCTTGCTTAATTCATCCAACTGAATGGTAAAATCGTGAATGGTCTTTTCCTGTTCCTTTACTTTACCATAACGTATTTCAGCTACCTTGCCATAATCGCCGTTGCGTTCTGCCTGTTCTGCTTCAAGTTTTAACTGCTCAATAGACGCCTTTGCGTTCTGAATTTTTTCGACCAGTTCTTTTTCCTGTTTCCATTTTGCTTTTAAGGTATCACGTTCAACACTCATGTTGCTTATTTCAACATTCAGCATCTTTAATTTATCATCATCATTTTCTCTTTTAATAGCTTCCCTTTCAATTTCCAGCTGCCGTATTTGTCTCTCCAGGTTATCCAGTTCTTCGGGCATTGAATTCATTTCAAGGCGAAGCTTGGCAGCGCTTTCATCAATAAGGTCAATGGCTTTATCAGGCAAAAATCTATCGGTGATATAACGGTGCGATAATTCAACTGCTGCAACAACTGCTTCATCTTTTATGCGCACATGATGATGTGTTTCATAACGGTCTTTCAAACCACGCAAAATGGAAATAGCGTCTTCCACACTCGGCTCGTCAATCAGCACTTTCTGGAAACGACGTTCCAGCGCTTTATCCTTTTCAAAGAATTTCTGGTATTCAGTTAAGGTGGTGGCGCCTACTGCACGCAGTTCACCGCGGGCCAATGCGGGTTTTAAAATATTAGCGGCATCCATGGCACCTTCGCCTCCACCGGCGCCAACAAGCGTGTGAATTTCATCTATAAAGAGAATAATTTCGCCATCGCTGTTGCTTACTTCTTTTACTACACCTTTTAATCTTTCTTCAAATTCACCCTTATATTTTGCACCGGCAATCAATTGTCCCATATCCAAAGCGTAGATGATCTTTGATTTAAGGTTTTCAGGCACGTCACCATTTACGATACGGTGGGCAATACCTTCTGCAATAGCGGTTTTACCTACACCGGGCTCGCCCACAAGGATCGGGTTATTTTTTGTTCTGCGTGAAAGAATATGCAATGTTCTGCGTATCTCTTCATCACGGCCAATTACAGGATCAAGTTTGCCCTGTCTTGCCATTTCATTCAGATTCTTTGCATACTTATTCAAAGCATTAAATTCCTGCGACTGCGTTTGCGAGGTGACAGTTTCACCTTTACGCAATTCTTTAATGGCGGCAACCAAACCTTTTTCGGTAAGCCCCGCATCTTTTAATATTTTGGCAGAAGTATCATTGCCCTGAACGATAGCCAGCAGTAAGTGTTCAGGCGTGATAAATTCATCATTAAATTGTTTAAGATCAGCACCGGCGCGTAATATTACATTATTGGCATCTCGGCTGATGGATTGCGCTGCCTCACCGCCCTGTTGTTTGGGAAGCTTCTTCAGCGCTTCGTCCAGCTTGGCTTCAAGCAGGTTAATGGTAACATTATTTTTCTTCAGCAGGTAGTCAACAGGAGAATCCTGCTGTTCAAGCAAAGCTTTTAAGATATGCTCTGTTTCTATATTGGGATTGGCATTATTAAAAGCAACCTGTTGTGCCTGCTGAAACGCTTCGGCTGCCTTTATAGTGAAGTTACCTAAGTTCATATATTAATTTTCATTTTTAGAAGTGAGTGTATAAATCCGGATATTACTATTATCAAAAATCATTCAGAAAAGTTATGCCGGTTTCTTTATGAAATAATGTCACCTAACTTGCTGATTTTATGAAGAAATAACAGTTTGTTTTAATTTTTACTGAAAACTTTTCCGCTTACTTTTGCGCCACCTTAATAAAAGGATAATACATAATTTTTGGGATGAAGCGACTACTTATTTGTTTGGCCGCAGGTTTTACGTCTATCTGCACAAAAGCTCAAACACCAAAACGCCACCTTATTTATGGCATGTATCTGCAATGGGGCTATAACGCCGAAACATATACGCGAAGCAATATTCATTTTAAAATGAGTAACGGCGACAACTTTGTACTGCACCACGTAAAAGCCCATGATAAAGGTGATTATGATGATATAATTAAAGAACCGGGTGAAATTTCCATCCCGCAATACAATTACCGGATTGGCTTCTATTTAAATAATAAGCTTACAAAAGGTATTGAACTCAATTTTGACCATGCCAAATATGTGGTAACAGATGGTCAAAAAGTGCATGTTACCGGTACCATTGGCGGGCAGCCTGTGGATGGAGACAGCGTATTAAATGCTGAAAATTTCCTGCATTTTGAACATACCGATGGTGCCAACTGGCTGCATATAAATTATTTTGAACAGAGGCCGCTGATTGAAAACAGGGCCAGGACACGGGATATACTTACGCTTATTTACAAGGCCGGCGCCGGTATTAATATCCCAAGAACAGATTTCACTTACCATGGCGATAAGCTGAACAACGACTTTCACATTGCAGGTTATAATATTAGTGTTGAAGGCGGCTTAAGGTTTTATATGTTCCGCAATTTCTTTCTTGAAGCTACCGGTAAAACGGGTTATGTGCGGTATATAGATGCCCTTGCCAATACCACTACCGCCAAGGGAAACCGCGCCACGCATGGAATAGGATATTTAGAAGGTATTGCTACATTGGGATATCAGTTTAGGTTTTAAGCAGGTATCATCCGGCTCTGACCGAACAATCCGGAAGGAATGTTCACAGTAACAATAGTAAGCGCTGATCAACTCATATTTATCCATCAATTCTCTTTCTTCACCAGCACCACCTGGCTGCGGTCTGCTTTATAAATATCATTGAGAAATTTGGCAAATTCGGCGTAGTCTGACGCAGGAAAGCGGCCGGCAAACCTTGTATAGTTTCGCACTACACTGATATTGTTGTCAGCAACTTTAAACTCTATTTTATAGTTTCCGAATTTGCTGTTAAGATCAAGGTTTTTTGGAAGCGCTTCCGGATTATAGCCATTAGGTATTTTAATATCAATTGAGTCGATGTCATGAAATGAATATGTGTATTCAATATCAAATAAACGCTTATCGTCAGTATTAAATTTATTGCCTGCTTTATTAAATAAATTTGGCTTTATAAATAAACGTTTACCGGAAACAGAAGCATAGCTCTGGGCGCTTATATGCAGGTCTTCTTTTATTTCAGGTATTAAGTTTTTGTTTTCTGAATAATCGGTTTTGTCAACCTTGTAAGTAGGCAGGTTTAATTCATCATTCAAATACTTTTCACGGTTTTCTTTTGTGGTATGGTACATTAATGCATGCGGCATTTCCTGCTGAATGCCCGTATATTTTGTAATAAGTGTTGCATCTAAATTTCCCTGTGCGTCAATTGCCGCCGTTACAACACGGGTTTGAAGATTTTGTTCAGCTTTATAGGAAGGCGTATTTACAATGTGGCCGCCATCATCTTTAATCATCAGAGCTTTCCTGTTACCTACAGACGAACCCATAAAACCCGGTGTTACAGTTTGGCTGGTACATTCAAACCATAATGTATCTTTTCCATTTGGCATGCATAATACAGCATGGTTAAAGTAGGGTGATGGAAAATCTTCCCAAAGCCCGTGCGTATCATCATCATCAGAATTAACCAGTACATAATAACCATTTAATCCAGCTTCTTTCAAGAGACTCTTCATATAATTGGAAAGCGCTTTGCAATCGCCATATTTTTTTGTGGCTACATATTTCGCATCGTAAGGTTGCCAGCTACCAATGCCCAGTTGTACACTTATATACCTTGTGTTTTTTTGAAGATAATCGTATAAAGCAAAAGCTTTTTCCTTTGGTGTAGATAGATTATCGGTAAGGGCATGCACATCCTTTTTTACGTTTTCAGGTAATATGTCACGGCCTGCATTGAGCTGTGCTACAAATTTTCCAAGATTTTGCCAGGTATCCATTTCGCCCGCATAGTTTTCAATTTTAAAATTGACAGGCGCAATAAACACGGAAGTTGTCATTTCCTCCCATTGCGGTGAAAAAGCTTCATCCTCAAAGGCATGCAGGTTTTTCACTTCCCATGTATAAGTAATTTTTTTGCCATCATTTACGATTGCCGGATTACCCGCATAATTAAACTGCTTGTACCTGAGTTTATAATCTACCGGCGTTTCTACAATAAACCTGCTTTGCTGCACAGCACAACGCCCGGTTCGCTGTGGAATCCACCGTGGTAGAAAAAAAATGCCGTCAAAGCTCTGTTCGTCTTCATATTCAACAGTGTATGGATAAGCACCGTAATAAAAATCGTGTACTTTAAAGCGTGCATCCGTTGCAAGCGTGGCTTCATCATCGCCGGAATAATCCGCTATATCTTTTCTCTTTACATTTTTTAAATGTTTGCCTGCGGCATCATAAAGGTTACCATCTATATCACTTAAATCCTTCAGTTTATCATAATTGTTACTGTAAGTAGCATACCGCCTGCCGGCTTCATTTAAAATGGTTATGGCATATTTGCGGGAAACAACAGCACGGTCAATGTCTTTTATTGAAATTTTCAGCTCTTCATACCGTTTTACAGCATTTGCTTTACTTGTAAGCGAATCGGGAATGAGCATTATATTAAACGATTGTGCTTTTGCCAAAACTATGTTTGTGCAAAAAACAATCAAAAGCAGTTTAAAGGTTTTCATATCTCTTACATTTTCTTGAATACAATCTGTTCGTTTTGTTTTTCTACGATAAAGGCAAAAAAGTTGCGCAGGGTTTCATAGTCTTCCGGTTCAAAAGTTGCCTTGTTCAGTTTGGTACGGCAGCGCAGTTGAATACTGTTTCCGCCCGCCTGTATCAAATATTCAAACATGCCTTCGCCGCCATTTAAAGAAACACGGGCAGGCTTTGGCAGTTCATCTACTTTATAACCGGAAGGTATTTCCATATTCAGGATATATACTTCGTCTATACAATAAGGAATTTCCACCGGGTAAAAGCGTTTTGCTGCTTTAAAAGGGTTTTGCTTATAAGCATCCGCCGTCATCATCGGTGAGAAATAAATAATATCCTCATCGGCATGAAAGCTTACATCGTATTGAACCGATACCGGCATTTCTTTTTGATCAAGGGAATCAATAGCGGTATTGCTGAGGTTTACTTCAAAGGGATAAGCCTTTTTAATGTCCTTAAAATATTCCTCTTTATTGGTTTTCTTCATCTTCTCACGCATATTTTCCGAACCTATTGCGCCAAAAACGGTTTTATATGACCCTGTTAATTTCCCATCACCGTCGTTAGTAACAAAGAAGGAAGTAATGGCAGATTCCTTTAATGAATCCGCTTCCAGGTTAATTAAAGAAGGCATGGAAGCTATTACCCTGGCATTGCCGTTATAACAACTGCCGCTTAAATGCCCAAAGCCCAAAACGGGATCTGAAGCATCGAGCAGGTATTGTTTATTATCAATATCAAGGCGGGCAATAAGGTAATTAAACCGGCTCATTATGGGATACATG
>JAEWBD010000175.1 GCA_023391315.1 Bacteroidota bacterium
GAATGAAGCGGCAGGCCCTGATGCATCTGTTTATGCAGCCATTAATGCGGTGAGAGAACGCGCCGGTATGCCTGGTATTGCCGAAACATATACGCAATCAGAACTGAGAGAAATTATAAGACATGAAAGAAGGGTTGAATTTGCAGGCGAAGGCTACTATTATAATGATATACGGCGCTGGAAAACTGCACAATCAGTGTTAAATGCTCCCATCAAAACGTATGACGGAAGCCAGATAGAAATAAGAACATTTGATGCCGCACGGGATTATTTCTGGCCTGTTCCATTAACACAAACCGATCTTAACCCGGCACTGGAACAAAACCCCGGTTACTAAATGTGTTTGTATATTTCCGTTTTATTACCATGTAGATTGTAAGCGTATGAAATTTGGTCAGTTGCTTCAACCACATGCAGGAATGCTTCTTTGGGCTTTAGTCCAACTTATAATAATTGTATTGATTGTGTTTTTTATCATCCGGTATTTTGTTCGTGCGCAAAAAAGAGCTAAACAAAAGAACCTGTAGAAAATGACAAACTCAATTGATTAAAATCAGATCAATATTTATCCATCATGAATACACGAAGAAACTTTATCAAGAATGCGATCATGCTGTCCAGTGCAGCAGGCCTTTCCGGTAAACTGCATGCTTCCATTACTCGTGCCGTTGCCATAGACCCGCAGCCGGGCAGCAGTTTCCTCGATGCGGAACATGTAGTAATATTAATGCAGGAAAACCGTTCTTTCGATCATTGCTTTGGCATGCTGCGGGGCGTTCGGGGGTTTAATGATCCGAGAGCTGTAACGCTGCCGGATAAAAACCTGGTGTGGCTGCAAACCAATAAAGCAGGCGAAACCTATTCGCCATTCCGTTTTGATATTCGCGATACAAAAATAACCTGGATGGGCTCTGTGCCGCATTCGCGTTCCAGCCAGATAGATGCTGATAACGGGGGGAAGTATGATAAGTGGCTGGATGCAAAAAGATCGGGCAATCAAAAGTATGCAGATGTGCCGCTTACACTCGGGCATTACACCCGTGAAGACCTTCCTTTCAATTATGCAATGGCTGACGCTTTCACGGTTTGCGACCAGCATTTTGCATCGGCCATGACAAGCACCTGGCCTAACCGCCTGTTTCTCTGGGGTGGCACCATACGTGAAGAGAAAAATGATAGTTCGAAGGCTTACATAAGAAATGAAATACCTTACGGCGAAGCACGATGGAAAACTTTCCCTGAAAGGCTGGAAGAAAATGGAATAGACTGGAAAGTATATCAAAACGATATTACGGCCGGCGGTGGTTTTACCGGCGATGAGCGGGCATGGCTTTCTAATTTCGGCTGTAACCCGTTAGAGTTTTTATCGCAGTATAATGTGCGGTTCTACCCGCGTTATATACAAACTTTGCAAAAGCAGCTTGAAACACTTCCAAAAGAAATAACGGAATTGGAAGACAAACTTTCAGCAGCATCTTCAACTGATAAAAATTATGATAAGCTGCAAAAGGATATTGCAAAAAAGAAAGAAGTATTAAGCAGCGCAAAAGAACAGTTGCAAAAATGGAGCGCCGAAAATTTTGAAAAGCTTTCCCAATATCAAAAAAATATTTACAACAAGGCATTTATTACGAACGCTGCCGATCCGGAATACCATGAGCTGACCACATTAAAGTATGATGATAACGGCGTGGAGCGTGAGTTGCCTGTTCCCAAAGGTGATGTGCTTTACCAGTTCAGGCAGGATGTGGACACTGGCAAACTGCCCACGGTTTCATGGCTGGTGCCTTCACAGAATATTTCTGATCATCCGAGCGCACCCTGGTATGGCGCCTGGCTGGTTTCTGAAGTATTGGATATACTCACTAAAAACCCGGATGTATGGAAGAAAACCATTTTTATTCTTACTTACGATGAAAATGATGGTTACTTCGATCATGTTCCGCCTTTCATTGCGCCCGATCACAAAGAGCCGTTAACCGGCAAATGCTCGCCAGGCATCAATAACACCGGTGAAGAACATATTCGGCTCGAAAATGAACTGCGTGATGGTATTCCTAAAAAAGAAGCCCGCGGCGGTCCTGTTGGCCTGGGTTTCAGGGTGCCGATGATTATTGCCTCACCATGGAGCCGTGGCGGAAAAGTTTGTTCGCAGGTATTTGATCACACCTCTTCCCTGCAATTCCTCGAAGAATTCTTAAACAAGAAATTTAAGAAGAATATAAAGGAAACCAACATCAGTGAATGGCGCAGGGCTATTTGCGGAAACCTTACGTCGGCGTTCACTGTTTTTGATGAAAAAGAACAGGAAAAATTGCCCTTCCTGAAAAGAGACCCTTTTGTTGAAACAATCTATAATGCAAAGTTTAAAGATGAGCCATCCAATTTTAAAAAATTAACCAACACAGAAATACAGCAAATTAACCGCGATCCTTCATCTTCTTCCTTAATGTCGCAGCAGGAGCCGGGAACAAAACCGGCAAACCCACTGCCTTACCAGTTGTATGCAAACGGCATTTTAAGTAAGGATAAAAAAAGTTTTGAAATAAAGATGGAGGCGAAGAAAGAAGTGTTTGGTGAAAAAGCTGCGGGCTCTCCGTTTAATGTATATGCACCCGGAGAATATATTTCGCTTGAAGGAGAGAAAAATAACCAGCAGGTTTTTGAGCCGGTACGTACATGGCATTTTGCGGTAAACGCAGGCGAATCGCTTTCAGAAAAATGGCCGCTGAATAATTTTAAAAACAATGATTATCATCTTCGTTTATACGGCCCTAACGGTTTCTTCCGTGAATTTATGGGCAATGCGCAGGATCCCGATATTCATGTGGATTGTGCATATGAAACCAATCCATCCAATAAAAACCAGCTTACCGGAAATGTGGTTATAAACATTATTAATCTCAGTAAAATCAACGCTTATGATGTTGAGATTAAAGACAATGCTTATAAAGCAGCGACTGTTTCCAAAAAGATCGGGCCAGCTAAAACAGAAGTAGTGATACTGGATTTATCGCAGAGTTTTGGCTGGTATGATTTTTCTGTAGGCCTGCCAAATAAGCAAGGTTTTGTAAAGCGGTTTGCGGGCCGGGTTGAAACCGGTAAAGAAACTTCTTCCGACCCTTTTATGGGCCGTGAAGTGAAAGCCTGATTAAACATTAAAGTAATGATGTTATGAACAAAACACTTGTTTGTATTTTTCTTTGCTGCTGCTCCACCAGCCATGTTTTTTCACAGCAAAAACAATGGGACAGCACATACAGGCCTGGCAATTATACCTTGATGGAAGGCTTATTCAGGAGCTATCCCAATTCAGAAAAAGATATTGTTTTTCTCGGCAACAGCATTACAGATCATGTGGATTGGGAAGAATTGCTTGGCATGCCCAATGCCCGCAACCGCGGTATTTCGGGTGATATAACTTTTGGCGTATTAGAAAGGTTGGATGAAGTGATTGAGGGCCATCCTGCCAAAGTTTTTATACTGATTGGCATTAATGATATTTCCCGCAACATCCCGGATAGTGTAATATTAAATAATGACAGGAAAATCATACAGCGCATTAAAGCGGGGTCGCCATCTACCCAAATCTATTTTCAAACACTCATGCCGGTAAACAATACTTTCACGCAGTTCAAAAATCATTACAATAAAGATGAACATATACAGGCTGTGAATGAAGGGTTGAAAAAAATTGCTGCCGGAGAAAAGATTACGTTAATTGACCTGCACCCGCATTTTTTAGATAGTGAAGGAAGGCTTGATAAAACTTACACTACCGATGGCCTGCATCCGAATGCGAAAGGTTATGAAGTTTGGAAGAAGATATTGCTGCCTTACCTGAAATAACTGTTTGAGTTAATAAAATATCACCATCAATTAGCTGTCTGATACTTCAGGTAGAAAATGGTTAAGCGGTTCTTAAGTGTCACCGTTATTCATAATTAATCTTAACCAGCTATGGCGTATGAATCCTTATTCCAAAACCTTAGCAGTTGTTTTAAAAAAATGCCATTGTTGTTAAAAGCAATGGCATTTTTATATCATTATTTCAAGGAAAATCTACACCACAAAATCCGTCCATTTTTTATCGCTTTGCGATGAGGCCACAACTGTATCAATAAATGCCATGCCTCTTACGCCTTCTTCCACTCTTGGATAATCGAGCATTGCACTGGTTGGTGTTTCTCCATTCATCTTCGCCATTAAACTTAAAGCAAAATTGCGGTAGATGTTGCCAAACGCTTCCAGGTAGCCTTCCGGATGACCGCCCGGTGTGCGTGTATTGTGTTTGGCAATATCTGTAAGATAACCCTGCCCTGCACGGTATATTTCAGCCGGTTTATCAAGCCATTTTACAATTAAAGTATTAGGTTCCATCTGCGCCCATTCTATGCCGCCTTCTTCACCGTAAATACGAATTTTTAGTGCGTTCTCTTCGCCGGCTGCAATCTGGCTTGCCACCAAACAGCCTGCAGCGCCGTTGTCAAATTTTAATAAAACATTGCCGTCATCATCAAGCGCCCGGCCTTCTACCATAATATTAAGATCGGCGCAAACTTTTGTAATCTTCAATCCTGAAATATATTCAGCCAGGTGTGCTGCATGCGTGCCTATATCGCCCATAGCGCCTGCCTTGCCGCTGCGCTTCGGGTCAGTTCTCCAGGCAGCCTGTGCATTGCCTTCGCGTTCACTTAATTTGCTTAGCCAGCCCTGTGGGTATTCTACCATAATCTTTCTTACCTTTCCAAACATGCCCTTCTTAAACATTTCCTTTGCCTGCTTTACCATGGGATAGCCCGAATAAGTATGCGTTAAGCAAAGCGATAAACCTGTTTCTTCAACTTTCTTTTGCAGTTGCTTTGCTTCATCCAGTGTAAACGTCATAGGCTTTTCAACCACCACATTAAAACCATGTTCCAGCGCTTTAATAGCAGGATCGAAATGTAAAAAGTTTGGCGTAACGATCGATACAAAGTCAATGCGTTTATCTTCCGGTAACCGGCTTTCTTTTTCAAACAGTTCATCATAACTTTTATATATCCTGTCTTCGGGCAGAAACAGCATTTCCCCTGATTCCTTCGCTACTTTTGCATCGTGGCTTAAAGCGCCGCAGCTTAGTTCAATCAATCCATCCATATTTAAAGCAATGCGGTGTATGGCGCCAATAAAAGCGTCTTTGCCGCCGCCAATCATGCCCATTCTTATTTTACGATGTGCCATTACAATAAAAATTTTTAGGTAAGAAAATAAATATATGTTTTACAAGTTGTATGCAAGCCATGCAAAATAACAGGTTGTGAAAATATTTACAGAATTCGACAAAAAAAATTTCGTTTTTTATTTTGAAAAGCAATTATTGTTACATTTAGCGCGCCGATTGTATTTGATAGATAAGAAAATTCAACTACTTAAAATCTTCTAACGAGTATGTCAACAATTAAGCGTAATCAATTGTTTGTAGCGAGCTGTCTTGCCTTACTAGTTACCTCGCTTTCATTTGGTATTCGTGCCGGCCTTTTAAATACCTGGGGGCACGAATTTGGTTTAACACAGGAAGAAATTGGTATTATAACCAGTACGGCATTTTGGGGCTTTCCCCTTGCCATTGTTGTTGGCGGAATGGTTGTTGATGTTATTGGTATGAAAAAATTGCTCATCGCAGCGTTTGTATTTCATGCATTGGGTATTTTTCTTACAATAATTGCTTCCGGTTTCTGGCCTTTATTTATTTCAACTTTGTTAATAGGCCTTGGCAACGGAACAGTTGAAGCAGCCTGCAACCCGCTGGTAGCGAGTTTATATCCGAATAATAAAACAACAAGGCTTAACTATTTTCATTTGTGGTTTCCGGGCGGTATTGTTATCGGTACATTGATCGTAAGTTTCTTTGGTCAATATGTTGCTGATTCAATTTATTTATCCAACTGGAGGATGCTGGTTGGCATTATGTTCATACCAACCATCTTATACGGTATAATGTTTTTTAGGTTAACCTTTCCTGTTACAGAACGTGTGGCAAGTGGTATAAGCACATCTAAAATGTATAAGTCATTATTCAAACCATTGTTTATTATAATGCTGATACTTATGTTAGGTACTGCCATTACGGAATTATTTACGGGGCAATGGATAGATGTGTTACTGAAAAACGTAACCGACAATGCCATCTTATTGCTTACGCTTGAAACCGGTGTTATGGTGCTGGGGCGTGGTTTGGCAGAGCCTGTCGTACATAAACTGTCTCCGCAGGGTGTTTTATTAATGTCATCTATTCTCGCAGCAATAGGTTTGTATTTATTAGGCCATTCAACAGGCAATATGCTTTTTGTGGGGGCTATTGTTTTTGGAATGGGTGTTTGTTATTTCTGGCCAACCATGCTGGGTTTTGTAAGTGAAAATTTACCGGAAACAGGCGCCGTTGGTATGAATATTATTGGTGGTGCAGGCATGTTTGCGGTTTCTGTATATATGATATTTATGGGGGGGTATTATGATAAACTGGTGGCACAAAAATTGCCATCGGGGGCAGACCTTGCAGCATACAATACAGCGCCCGCAGGCTCTGATATGGCTAACGCATTAAACAATGCCAAATCATTGGCCGGGCCTCAAATTATTAATGCCACTTCCATTATTCCAGTAATATTAATTGTAGCGTTTGCAATTCTTTTTGTGTACATGCGTTCAAGAAATACAAAACCTTTACCGGTTGCCAATGCTGCTATTGCAAATCCATACGAAGATCAATAATGACAAACAGAAGAACAGTTTTGAAAACCCTGGCTGCGGGTTCCGTTGCAATACCCGCATCAAAAATTTTTGCAGGTGAAATGAGTGAATCAACTATAAATAAACCATTAAAGTTAAAAGGCAATATCAATCATTCCGTATGTCAATGGACGTATAATTTTCTTTCTGTTGAAGAATTATGCAAGCTTGTAAAGAGCATCGGTTTTAATGCCATTGACCTGATTTCACCAAAAGATTTCCCCACATTGCAGAAGTATGGCATTTACAGTTCAATGTGTTATACAAACGGCGATATCAGTTTAACGAAAGGATGGAACCATACGGAAAACCATGCTTTGCTAACACAGCAGTTCACAGAAGCTATTCCCCTCATTAAACAAAACGGATATGCCGATATAATTTGCTTTAGCGGCAGCCGCGAGGGGATGGACGACGAAACAGGTTTAAAAAACTGCGTTACCGGTTTAAAGCCTATGGTTGAATTAGCCGAGAAACATGGCGTTACCATGCAGATGGAATTATTAAACAGCAAGGTGGACCACCATGATTATATGTGCGATAATCACAAATGGGGCGTTGAACTGTGCAAGCGTATAGGCTCTGACCATTTTAAATTATTGTACGATATCTACCACATGCAGATTGATGAAGGCGATGTTATAAGAACCATCCGCGACAACCACCAATATTTTGGTCATTACCACACTGGCGGTGTACCGGGCAGGCATGAAATAGATGAATCGCAGGAACTATATTATCCTGCCATTATGAAAGCGATAGTGGAAACAGGATTTAAGGGGTATGTAGCCCAGGAATTTATCCCCGCTGCAAAGGATAAAGCGGCTTCACTTAAGAAGGCAATTGAAATATGCGATGTGTAATTTAATGTTTTAAAGTTTGCAAGTTTAGGATTGTTTACAGGCTTTATAACCCGTAAACTCGTAAACCCGCGAAAATTGAAACCAATAATAAGCTTGCGAACCTATGAACATTGAACGAATTTCTTAAAATTATAAAACAACAAGAATGGCTGACAATGTTTATGACGCAATTGTAATCGGCTCCGGCATTAGCGGTGGCTGGGCTGCCAAAGAACTTTCTGAAAAAGGTTTAAAAGTCATCATGCTGGAACGTGGCATGGATATTAAACACGTTACTGATTACAAAAGTACAAACAAAGACCCCTGGGAGTTTCCCCATCGCGGCGGCAGAACGCAACAGATGATAAAAGATTATCCTGTTTTGCGCAGAGATTATCCTCTTAATGAAATGAATCTTGACTGGTGGGCAAGCGATATCGACAGCCCTTATACAGAAGTCAAGCGCTTCGACTGGTTCCGCGGTTATCATGTGGGTGGCCGCTCATTGATGTGGGGCCGGCAGAGTTATCGCTGGAGCGACTGGGATTTTGAAGCAAATGCCAAAGAAGGCATTGCCATCGACTGGCCGGTTCGTTATAAAGAAATAGCGCCCTGGTATGATTATGTAGAACAGTTTGCCGGTATTAGCGGCAACGCCGATGGCTTGCCTCAATTGCCCGATGGAAAGTTTATGCCGCCCATGGATATGACCTGCGTTGAAAAAGATGTGGCAGCGCGTATAAAAGATCATTATAAGGGCACAAGGGCCATGATAATGGGCCGCACCGCCAATATCACAAAGCCCATACAGGAAAGAACCAATTGTCAGTACAGGAATAAATGCTGGCTCGGCTGCCCGTTTGGCGGCTACTTCAGCACACAATCTTCTACATTGCCGGCTGCCATGAAAACCAATAACCTCACGGTTCGGCCATGGGCCATTGTTACAAAAATTTTATACGATAAAGATACAAAGCGTGCTACAGGCGTTGAGATATTGGATGCCCAGGATAATAAAACGTATGAGTATAAAGCAAAGATCGTTTTCCTCAATGCATCTGCTTTAAACAGTGCCTGGATATTGATGAATTCTGCCACTGATATCTGGCCGGAGGGCCTTGGCAGCAGTAGCGGCGAATTAGGCCACAACGTTATGGACCATCATCTTGGCGTTGGCGCTTCCGGGTTGGTGGAAGGCTATGAAGATAAATACTATTATGGCCGCAGGCCTAATGGTGTTTACATTCCGCGTTACAGGAATTATTTTGGTGATAAACGCGATTACCTGCGTGGCTTTGGTTACCAGGGTGGTGGCAGCCGCCAGGGCTGGAGCCGTGAAATCGCTGAACTGAATATTGGCGCTGCTTATAAAGATGCATTGACAGAACCCGGTAACTGGACAATGGGTATGGGCGGTTTTGGTGAGATGCTGCCTGACCACAGCAATAAGATCACCCTCGATAAAAATAAAAAGGATAAATGGGGGCTGAATGTTTTATCTTTTGATGTGGAGCTGAAAGATAACGAACTGAAGATGCGTAAAGACATGAAAGATGATGCCATAGAAATGCTCACTGTTGCCGGCGTTAAAAATGTTTCCGGCTGGGATGGCGATGGCACACCGGGCCGTGGCATTCACGAAATGGGCACGGCACGCATGGGCGCCGATCCTAAAACTTCAGTACTTAATAAATGGAACCAGGTTTGGGATGCACCTAATGTATTTGTTACCGATGGCGCTTTTATGGTAAGCTCAAACTGTTGCAATCCATCACTTACTTATATGGCATTTACAGCCCGCGCAGCCGATCACGCTGTTAGCGAATTGAAGAAACAAAATCTCTGATTCAATTTGAAAATTTGAAGATGCGCTGATTTTGAAAATGCGTTCTTAGCATATCACAACTGTTCATTTTCAAATTTTCAATTTTCCTAATTGAAATGCCACAAGACAGCAGTATAAATATTAATTCCGGCGGTGCTCAGCAAAACGCATACGATGCCATCGTTATCGGCAGCGGCATTAGTGGTGGCTGGGCTGCCAAAGAGTTATGTGAAAAAGGATTGAAAACGCTGGTGCTGGAGCGTGGCCGCGATGTAAAGCATATCAAAGATTATCCAACAGCCAATCTTGCACCGTGGGAATTAAAACACCGTGGTTCAATTACAAGGGAGACACAATTGCGGAACCCGCTGATATCGAGGGCTGCAGGTTATGGTGAAGACGACCAGCATTTCTTTGTAAACGATGATGATCATCCTTACATACAGGAAAAGCCTTTCGACTGGATTCGCGGTTACCAGGTTGGCGGGAAAAGCTTAACCTGGGGCAGATGCACCCAGCGCTGGAGTGATTTTGAATTTACCGGTCCGCAACGTTTTGGCTATGGATGGGATTGGCCCATCCGCTATGCAGATGTTGCGCCCTGGTATTCACATGTTGAAAAATTTATTGGTGTTTGTGGCAGTAAAGACGGCCTGGAAGCCATGCCCGATGGCGAATTCCTTCCGCCATTTGAGTTGAATTGCGTTGAACAACATTTAAAAGAAAGTATCTTAAAAAATTACGGAAACCGCTACCTCGTTCATGCCCGTTGGGCGCATTTAACACACCCGGATCAGGTACATATTAACCAGGGGAGAGGCCAATGCCAGGCAAGAAATTTATGCATGCGCGGATGCCCGTTTGGTGGTTATTTCAGCTCCAATTCATCCACTTTGCCCTGGGCTGAAAAGACAGGCAATTTAACCGTACGGCCATTCTCCGTTGTTCATTCAATTATATATGACGAACAGAAACAAAAGGCAAGCGGCGTGCGGGTTATCGATACCAATACAAAGCAAGCCACTGAATATTTTGCGAAAATAATTTTTGTAAATGGCTCAGCCCTAAACAGTAATCTTATCCTGCTGAATTCTACATCCAACCGTTTCCCAAATGGTTTGGGGAATGATAGCGGGTTGCTGGGAAAATATATCTGCCATCATAACTATCGCGGCTGGATGAATGGAGAAATTGATGGCTTTACCGATACCTATTATTACGGCCGTAATCCAACAGATGCGATCATTGCCAATTATCGTAACCTGCATACAATAGATACAGATTTCGTTGGTGGTTATACAACTTATTGCGGTGCTCACCGCGAGAGGAACAATGGTGAAAATTGCCCGCAACAAATAGGTGCAGCATATAAAGAAAGTATGACGGAGCCGGGCGGCTGGACTGTATATGCTTACCTGCAGGGCGAAACCATTCCCAAGGAAAAAAATCATGTACGTTTAAGTGCTGATAAAAAAGATCAATGGGGCATTCCATTATTAATTACTTCTGTTGAATATGATGATAATGATGAAAAATTATTGAATGATTTCTTTGTACAAACCGAAGAAATGTTTTCAAAAGCAGGCGTAAAAAACATAGAACATTGGGATAGCAAGCAAGCGCCTGGTTTGGATATTCATGAAATGGGTGGATGCAGGATGGGCAGCGACCCCAAAACATCTGTTTTGGATAAATGGAATGCCGTTCATGCCTGCAAAAATGTTTTTGTAACAGATGGCGCCTGCATGACGAGCACCGGTAATCAAAGCCCAAGCATTTTGTATATGACTTTAACGGCAAGGGCAGCAAATTATGCGGTGGAACAACTAAAGAAACAAAACATATAATTTGAAAATTTGAAGATGTGCTACTGTGAAAATGCACAGCCTCAAATCATTTTCAAATTCACAAATTTTCGAGTTAAAAATGCCACAAGACAGCAGTATAAATATTAATTCCGGTGGTGTTCAGCAAAACACGTATGATGCCATTGTTATCGGCAGCGGCATCAGCGGTGGCTGGGCTGCCAAAGAGCTTTGTGATCATGGCATTAAAACTTTATTGATTGAACGTGGTAAAAATGTAGTGCATTTAAAAGATTATCCAACGGCTACAAAAGCGCCGTGGGAATTTCCGCACCGCGGAGAAATGCCTTTGCAGGTTACACAGGAAAATCCTGTTGTTTCCAGGTGCTATGCTTTTGGCGAGGCCACACAGCATTTCTTTGTAAAGGATAAAGAGCATCCATACATTCAACAAAAGCCCTTCGACTGGATTCGCGGTTACCAGGTGGGCGGTAAATCTTTGCTTTGGGCAAGACAAACGCAACGCTGGAGCAAATTTGATTTTGAAGGCCCGGCACGTGATGGCTATGCGGTTGACTGGCCAATTCGTTACAATGATCTTGCGCCCTGGTATTCGCATGTAGAAAAGTTTGCAGGTATCAGCGGTAATTATGATGGCCTCGAAACCCTGCCTGACAGCGAGTTTCTTCCTGCATGGGAAATGAATTGTGTTGAAAAAGATATAGCGCAAAAAATAAATGCGGCCTATAAAGACAGGAATGTAGTGCAGGGC
>JAEWBD010000185.1 GCA_023391315.1 Bacteroidota bacterium
CTGAAAGCGAATATCGGCAGCATATCTTCTCTTGACGATGCCATTGCCACCTTTAGCTCGCCCAACCGGGCCAGCGGAAAGAAGATCATTCGCGTTCGCTCTTAAAAGCAGCTGCAGGAAGAAATATTCCCGGTCAATAATCAATACTCTTTCCAAGAAGAATTAAGAATAATGGAGTATGTATCTTCACGTTTGATAGACATACTCCATTCCTTTCTCTGCGATGGCATAAATTTCTCAATTGATAATATAATGTTACAACGCATCCTTGTACTTAACCGCATCATCAATTATGAGTATCCAATCGTTACCATAACCGGTTGACGGTGCAGTAAATTGTTGTGTGCCTTTATTTTTAAACATCCCTATATCTGTGGTATTTCCGTTGCGCGGGTCATACCAGCGTGCATGCAACGTTTCACCTTTAATTTTATTTAAATGAACAGTAAAGGGCTTGCCTGCGGCTGTATAGATAAATGCATAATCTTCACCCCGCGTTGCCTGTATGCGTTCTGCTGGTGTATAATCATTTTCCAATATTAATGATTGATCGGGAACTCTCTCAAGCATAGGATGCGATTCCATAAGCTTTCTTACATATTGCATTTGGCCTGCGCCGGGCAAATCCAGTGCTTCATACCAATACATGTGCGGTCCGTTCACCGGTGCATGCCTGGATGAATACATCTGCCATACATCGTGACAACCATACGTATGCCCAAATGCGCCTGCAAAAAGATCGAGATAAGCATATTTCCTGATGTCGTAAGCACTGCTTATGCCAAGGTCTTTTGCATTAAAACAAACAGGATGATCTTCATAAATCGGCTCTGCATCCATTACCGGCTTTATTGGTGTAAGATTATAGGCAAGCTGGATTTTATTATAAACAGGCACGTCCCTGCAATGACCATTTTGAAACATATTAAAAGCCAGCCAGCTTTCATGATGAAACCAAGTGGCCGAGCCGGAATCACACGGCTGCGGATGAAAACTGATGACCGCCTTATTATCTGTTGCTTCCATTATGCCTTTTCCCATAGCATTCCAGATGGCAACATCGTTGGCATTCCGGGGCAAACGGTCGCCGCCTAAAACCCAAATGATATTCGTTTTATTTTTATAACGCCCTCCTATCCATTTGCCATAAACTTCTGCATTACTTATGTTGAAGATTTCAGGGCCTGCTCCCCAGCGGTCTTTAAAAACTTTATCGCCCCAGGTAGGCAGCATCGCTATATTCATGTTGTAATCGTCTGCCTTGTTAACCACGTAATCAACAAATTTAAAGTAAGCCTCATTAGGCCTGGCGGGATCGTTATTGATCAAGGGCTTATCACCGTTTGCATTGGGGGAATCCAGACCGTTCAATTCAGCAAGCACGACTGCCTGCACAATGGTGAAACCTTGTTCCGAGCGCTTCTTAAAATATTTTTCAACATCTTCTTTATTCAACCGATGAAACAATTCCCAGCCTGTATCGCCAAGCCAAAAAAAAGGTTTTCCATTTTTTAATAAATAACGCTGGTTATCACTAACGCTGAATTGTGAAAAAACGGGAGCCGTAATGATCAATACTACTAAACATAAAAACAATTTTCTCATGTACATTTATTTATGTTGAACCAGATAGTTTAAACACTGCATAAAGTCGGCTATTATTGTTTTCTGCACAGGTTAATGTTTTGCTGCTGCCCGGTGCCAGCATTATTAACCGTACATGAAACTGCAGCAATTTCATTTGTTTATTCAATATCAAACAACTTCATGTCAACTCTAATATAAATTTACAATATTGAAAATTCCTTCGCCAAATTGTCTTTTCATTTCACGAGAGTATTTGAAAACACATTGCCAAAACGCCAAAAAATACAGTATGGAATTTATAGTAGCTGCCGGTCACTGCGTTCTCATCTTCGGAGTAGCTATTCAAAAAACAGCGTTTTTTCAAAGCAATAACTTACGCTATTTAACTATTCACGTCATGTGTATATTTGATCTGCAACAACAATTTTCACAGGCTTCCTTCAGCGGCTATTTTTATTGACCTTATAAGTATGACAGAAAAATTAATTAGCACCATACAATCTATCATAAACTTAGATCCAAAAGAAATAGATTGTATAAAACTGCTGTGGAAAGAAAAATCTATTAAAAAAGGAGATTTGTTTTTAGCGGAGGGGCAAATTTGCAAGCAGGTAGGCTTTATTGTAAGTGGACTAATGCGCTACTACATTAATCACGATGGAGAAGATAAAACATACGCTTTTGCCCGGGAAAACAACTTTATTTGCAACAATGAAAGTTTTATTCCGCAAACCCCTTCCACAAAAATTATCCAGGCATTAGAAGACTGCGAAATCCTTCAGATTTCTTATGAAGACTTACAATTATTTTATAAGTCTGTGAAACAAGCCGAACGATTTGGCAGGCTTGTTATTGAACAGGTTTTTATACAAACATTACAAGACCTTAGCTCATTTTATACTGATACACCAAAACTTCGCTATGAGAAGTTTATAAAAGAACATCCTGATTTGCAGCAAAGAATTTCTCAATACCATATTGCATCATTTGTAGGCGTGAAACCGCAATCACTCAGTCGTATCCGCAAAAAAACTTTTAATCAAAAATGATTTATTAACCCGGGTGCATAGCGCCCGGGTTCAGGTTTTAGATTTTTGCGTCATAATTTAAAATATATTATTATGACAAAGAAGATTTTCATTGCAATCGCCTTATTGACAGGGTTAGGGTTGGTTTTTATCGGAACAAGGTTCTTAATATCCCCGGAAACAGCAGAAGCTGGTTATGGAATACATTTTAACGAACAAGGTGATTATTCATTTCATTATATTAAAGGTGTTCGTGATCTGCTTATGGGTTTACTTATGTGCATTTTTGTATTAAGCAAACAGCTAAAGGCATTAGCTATAACGTTATTTGTTGGAACTATCGTTCCAATTGCAGACATGCTTATCGTGTTAAGCAAAAATTATAATGGTATTGCGCAGGCTATCCCTCATCTGTCAGCTATCATTATTTGCTTTGTATCCGGGATAATTTTATTGACAGCCAAACCTTCAAAAATCTCCATGAAAACAAAAGGCTACATTAAACTAATTGATTCAGCAGGCGCAAATAAAAAAAGCATACTGGAGATGAATATTCTTATAAATGAAAAGACGCCGTGGCATTATCATACACTCTTTTCAGAAACCTTCGAAGTGCAAAAGGGCACATTAGAAGTTGGGTTAAACAAACAAGTATATCATTTAAAAGAAGGACAAACCGTAACAATTAAGCCTAACGAAAAACACTACTTTCACAATATTTCAAATGAAGAATGTTTAATAAAATTAACAGTAAGCCCGGGCAATAAAAATTTTGAAAATGCACTTCTAATCTCGAAAGGGCTTGCAGAAGATGGCCTTGCAAGCGCAACAGGAACACCCAAAAAATTATCTGACCTTGCTCTATTTGTTTATTTAAACAATTCCAAAATGGTTGGCCTGCAAAAAATTGCTGCACCTTTTTTTAATTTCCTTGCTAAAAGGGCAATTAAAAAAGGGCGTTTAAACGAATTGGAATTTAAATATTGTAAACAATAAAACAGCCTTCTTTAAACGTCATCAATGGAAATTTTTTGAACTGTTTGCTGAGCATTGATGAATGAGATTAAGCAACAGGAAGTGGTAATTATGCGGGATTTATCTCAATAACATTCCCTGGCCCCTTACTCTTCAACAGCAACAATTTCAGCGAGTGGTTCCAGCAGGCTTTTCAATATTATAAAAGTCCTGTCATCAATATATGCAGTCTTAACCTGGTAAAGCTGGTCACCGGCAAATGAATCAAGCCATTCCTTCTTAATAAAATCTTCAGGTTTATAATTGTCAGTTATGCGGCATATTTGTTCATCCATCCTGTAGTCAATCAATTCCGGATGCTGCAATAATCCCGACATTTTAACCGCCGATCCTTTTTTTATTTTATATGGATAAAATTTTTTCATAATCCCTGTATTATTATGGAATTTATTTATTCCATAGAGCAAAAATAATGTTAGTTATTATATAAGCCCGGCAATCATAAACCGGTTCAAGAGTTTAAATACCTTCTTAAAATGCCTGGTATCAATCCCTGCATTTCTTAAAACCGGCTGCATCTTTTTAAACCATTGTATATTTGCAGTTTTTAAAAATTGCAAAAACCACGGGGGTAAGTTATGAGCAGGAAAGGAAAAGTTTTAGTGGCTATGAGCGGTGGTATTGACAGTACCGTTACGGCGTTGATGCTTCACAATGAAGGATATGAAGTGGTGGGCATTACCATGAAAACCTGGGATTATGCCAGCAGCGGCACCAGCAGCAAAGAAACAGGTTGCTGCAACCTTGATAGCTTTAACGATGCCCGCGCTGCGGCTGTACAAAACGGCTTCCCGCATTTTATTTTAGATATACGCGAAGAGTTTGGGGATTTTGTTATCGACAATTTTGTGGAAGAATACCTTGCGGGCAGAACACCCAATCCCTGCGTGATGTGCAATACGCATATTAAATGGCGGGCATTGCTGAAACGTGCCAATGCACTGGGTTGTGATTTTATTGCTACCGGGCATTATGCTAATATTCATCAGCATGATACAGGCAGGTTTTATATAAGCAAAGGTTTGGATGAATTAAAAGACCAGAGCTATGTTTTATGGGGCCTGCAGCAGGATTTATTAAGCCGCACCATTCTTCCTTTGGGGAAATACCATAAAACAGAAATACGCCAGATGGCGCATGATTATGGTTATCCTGAGCTGGCTAAAAAAAGTGAGAGCTATGAAATTTGTTTTGTGCCTGATAACGATTACCGTGGCTTCTTAAAACATCGTGTTAAAGGCCTTGCAGAAGAAGTTACCGGCGGCTGGTTTGTTGATAAAAGCGGTTTGAAATTAGGACAACATAAAGGCTATCCTTTTTATACTATCGGGCAACGTAAAGGTCTGGATATTGCTTTGGGCCACCCGGTTTATGTAACAGCTA
>JAEWBD010000254.1 GCA_023391315.1 Bacteroidota bacterium
ATATAATTCTTTAGGCACTTACATGCTTGCTGCTATTGTACAAAAAGTAACGGGCCAAACAGTACTTGATTATTTAAAACCGCGTTTGTTTGAGCCTTTGGGTATTCAGGGAGAAGATTGGGAAACAGATGCACGTGGTATTAACACCGGCGGCTGGGGATTAAGATTGAAAACGGAAGACATGGCAAAATTCGGGCAGTTATTTTTACAAAAAGGTAACTGGAATGGTAAGCAATTATTACCTGTTTCATGGATTGAAGAAGCAACAACAGCAAAGATATTACAGGACCCTGATGCGCCACAATCCAAAAGAGATTCAAGCGACTGGCTGCAGGGCTATTGCTACCAGATGTGGCGTTGCAGAAATGAAGCTTATCGCGGTGATGGCGCATTTGGCCAGTATATAATTGTACTACCTAAAAAAGATGCTGTGATTGCAATAACTGCCGAAACGCCCGATATGCAGGAAGAGATCAATCTTGTATGGAAGTATATATTGCCCGCCTTACAGGATGAAGCATTGCCCGAAGACGCAGCAGCCTCATTGCAGCTAAAAGAAAAACTGGCTTCACTGGCTTTGCCCTTGCCTGCAAAAGCAAGCGCTTCTTCTTTACAAAAAATATTGAAAGGCAAAACTTTCAAATTGCAACCAAACGAAAAGAACATTCAATCAATTTCATTCAAATTTGATAATGATGTTTGTTATGCAACCATAACAGATACGGCGGCGCACACTTTTGCTTTTGGCGCCGGCAAATGGATGCGCAGCACAACAACAATGCATGGCCCAAACCTTGTTGCAGGCGCAAAAAATAGTCTTAATGGTTTGCCTGCATTTATTACGGATGGCGCCTATCGCTGGACAGAAGATAAAACGCTGGAGCTTACCTTGCGTTTCACTGAGAGCCCGCATACATACACCTATATTTGCAGCTTTGATGGAAAGAAAGTTGCGGTGAATGTAAAAACCAGTTTCTATTTTGGCAAAGGCGATATAAATATACCAGGTGAAATGACAAAATGAGGTTGATATAGCGTGAACCGTCAATCGTGAAACGTGAAAGTGCAATTCGGGCTGGAAGCTTGCAGCCTGAGCTTGCAGCTTATTAAAAAAGCATCAGTTCTATATGAATAAAAAAATTGCAATTATTGGCGCTGGTATAAGCGGGCTTGCTACGGCTTATATTTTAAGCGGCAGCAATAAATATGATATCACCGTTTTGGCAAAGGAATTCTCACCCAATATTACATCCAACAGGGCTGCGGCATTCTGGTATCCTTACCAGATAAGATTTGATAAACGCGGCATTGCATGGAGCAAAAAGAGTTATGATTTTTTTAAAGCGCTTGCAAACGATGCTTCCTCAGGCATAAGCATGAAACATTTAATAAAAGTGATACGTAAAGATGTGGTGGAAGAAGAACCGGTATGGCTTGAATTTATTCCCGAAGGTGTTTGCACAATGGTACCCGAAGATCAGTTAGCACCTGGAATACAAAAAGCGTATGACGTATGGGTGCCACTGGTTGAAACACAGATATTTCTTCCTTACCTGCAACATATTTTTTCAACACGCAATGTTGTTTTCAAACAAGAGGAAGTAAAAAGTTTTGAGGAGCTTTCCTCATTCGACATCATTATTAACTGTACTGGTTTGGGGGCTCGCAGTTTGTGCCATGATGAAGCCATTATTCCTATACGCGGGCAAATAGTTTTGCTGGAAACCGACACATCAATGCCCATTTATATGGACAATGAAACGCCTTTATATATTGTACCGCGTAAAGATGCGATGATCGTTGGCGGCACTTATGAACGCGGTGTTTATGATGCAGTAACAGAGCCTGAAACATTAGAGCGCATTCTTTCCAACGCTTACAATGTTTTTCCTCAATTAAAAAATCATCAGGTATTGGGAAACTGGGCGGGCCTCCGGCCTTATCGCCCGCAGGTTAGGGTGGAACATGAACCTGGCACCAACATCATCCATAATTATGGTCATGGTGGCAGCGGTTTTACTTTAAGCTTTGGCTGCGCATCAGATGTGGCCAACCTTGTTGAACAAATGAATTGATTATGAGTATTACAATAAGAAGAATAGTTAAAGAAGATTGTGCACGCCTGCTTGAACTCGTGCATGAACTGGCGGTTTATGAAAAAGCGCCTGATGAAGTTACGGTAACACTTGACCATTTTATTGAAAGCGGGTTTGGCAAAAAGCCTGTATGGTGGGGCTTTGCCGCCGAAGAAGATGGCATTGTGCTGGGCTTTGTTTTATACTACATACGTTATTCTACCTGGAAAGGACAACGCATGTATCTTGAAGATTTTCTGGTTACCGAAAAGGCACGCGGCAAAGGCATTGGCAAATTATTGTTTGACCGTTTGGTGGAAGAAGCTAAAGAAAAAAAGTTCAACGGTATTGTGTGGCAGGTATTGGAATGGAACGAGCCTGCTATCAATTTCTATAAAAAATATAATGCCTCTTTTGACGCCGAATGGATTAACTGCAGCATTGAAATAAAGTAGTGTAATTAATCATAGATACTTTCTCATAAATTAAGAAATTGTTGAGCCATCATTCTGAATACCGGTCAGACGCTTTGGTAAACACTGATCTATTTACTTCTAAAAAATGTCAGACCGGTAGCTGGTAATACTGCCCTTTAACCTACCGGGAGCTTCCTGAATAATTAAATTATATAGCTATTTTTCAATCATCATTATCATCAACAATAACAGATACAGTTTCTTTTTGTTTTAATGATGATGCTTTTTTTACAAGATTGATAAACTCATTCCTGTAGCCCTCTTCATCGTTTGCAATTGCGGATTGTGCCATATCTCTTACCGTTGAAAAATCAGCCACACCTTTATATTCAGAATTGCACAGCAACATGCCAAATGCAGCAACGGCGGTTGCAAAGCGGAAATTATCTGATGTTGAATTGAAAGCAATGTTTTCATCTTTTAACGGGTGTTCAATCAAAATGCTTTTATCGCTTTTCGGTTTTTTATAACGCAGCTTTATGTTCATTACCTCGTCATTAAAATTACGCTTTGATAATGGTTTGATTTTTTGATAACGCAACGCGTCCACATCTTTCAACAGGGTATCTTTTACACCGGCCGGAATCAATTCATATAAAGCTGTAACGGCGTGGCCGCTGCCCAATTCGCCTGCATCTTTTTTGTCATCATTAAAATCTTCTTTATCCAGCAAACGGTTTTCATAACCAATCAAACGGTAACCCTGTACTTTTTCAGGATTGAACTCAATCTGCAGCTTTACATCTTTTGCTATTGTAAATAATGTTCCGCCAAACTCATTTACAAAAACTTTTTTTGCTTCGCTGATATTATCAATGTAGTTATGATTTCCGTTTCCTTTATCGGCAAGCGTTTGCATTTTTGCATCCTGGTAATTACCCCTTCCAAATCCCAGTACAGAAAGAAACACGCCGGTGCTTCTCTCCTTTTCTATCAGGGTTTGCAGTTCATCTTCGCTGCTTTGGCCCACATTAAAATCTCCATCGGTACAAAGTATAACGCGGTTGTTGCCCCCTTTTATAAAATTATTTCCGGCAGTTTTATAAGCAAGCTTAATACCTGCCCCACCTGCAGTTGAGCCGCCTGCTTCCAGTGCATCAATGGCGTCTTTGATCTTCATCTTTTCTTCACCACTTGTTGATGGCAATACCAAACCCGCATTGCCCGCATAAACCACCAATGCCACTTTATCCTGCGGCCGCAATTGGTCAACCAATAATTTTAACGATGATTGCACCAATGGCAGTTTATCAGGCTCATTCATGCTGCCGCTAACATCAATAAGGAAAACAAGATTGGAAGCAGGGAGATTTTGGATTGAAATCTTCTTTCCCTGCAATCCAATCATTACTAATTTATGTTGGGCATTCCATGGACAGCCTGCTATTTCTGTATTAATGCTGAATGGCGCATCGTCTTGCGGCTGCGGATAACTATAATTGAAATAATTGATCATTTCTTCAATACGCACAGCGCCAGGCGGCGGCAACCGGCCATCATTTATAAAGCGACGTATGTTGGCATATGATGCAGCATCCACATCAATAGAAAAAGTGGAAAGCGGGTTATCATTTGTTTTTAAGAAAGGATTTTCAACAATGTGATCATAGCCTTCCGTATTAAAGTTGTCGTTATAACGCCATGATTCATCATATTCCTTTTTCTCTTTATGTCGGGTTAAACTAATGCCTTTACCGCCGTGTATATAAATACCTGCGGCCTTACCGCTTAATTGCTGAGACATAACCGGCGCTGCGTTTAAAGCAACATCGGCGCTTTCATTTCCATAACCAACTATCACAACTTCGTTAAGGCTTGAGACCTGTGCCTCAAGCACAATCGTATAATCTGATTTATCAGAAAGCTTTACTGTTGTTGTTTTATAACCAACAAAAGATACCTCCAGCGCTTTAACCTTATCATCAACAACAATAGAAAATTTACCGTTAACACCTGAAGCAACGCTGTTCTTTGTTCCTTTTGCAATAACAGAGGCACCCATAACCGGTTTCCGATTTTCATCCTGTATTGTTCCTGTTATTATTCTGTTTGTTTTTACAGTAAAGGCAAAGCCCAGCAGGACGAGCATGATGCCCGCAAAGCATATCTTTTTCATATTGATTATTTTATTGGTTGATTAATTACTTCTCTTTAGGTTTTAAAATGGGCGTTTTTATCATCCTGTAATTACCTGTTGGCATATTAAAACGAATTGTGCTGTCTGGTTTTATCACGTACATATTGTCCGGCGTAGCGGTATAAATATCAAAATGATTGCTGTTGCCTTTATAAGTAAGTTTTGGTGTTGGCAGTTTTAAAATATCATTGTTTAAGCTGTCTGCAAACGGATACGCCGGTTTGGTTTTTTGCTGCGCTTTTACAATAAAAAAAGAAAGCAGGGCAACCATCGTGCAGATAATTATTTTTCCTGTGCATAATTTCTTCGTTTGCATAGCAACTGGTTTAATAAGGAGATGCAAATAATTTCCTGATTACATAAGGCGAAAGAAAAAATTTTAAATCATTTGTAATTTTAAAACCACCAAGGCACAAAGACTCGAAGTTTCACCAAGCTTTGTGCATCTTTGTGGCTAACATTAAAATTTGCCGGCGCAGTTAAAACACATACAAGCCATCGCATCCTTAACAGATGAAGCATTGCTGGTTGAATTTAAAAAGCAATCCGACCAGCAAGTACTGGCGCAATTGTATATGCGTTATACAGATCTCGTGTATGGTGTATGCCTGAAGTATTTGAAAGATTCAGAAGCCGCAAAAGATGCCGTAATGAACATCTACCAGGAATTATTAACAAAACTGCAAACACACGAGGTAGATAATTTTAAAAGCTGGTTATATGTAGTGGCAAAAAATCACTGCCTGATGCAGTTACGGAAAGATAAAAAAATGCAAACTGTGGAATTTACACCAACGGTTGTGCAATCGGAAGACTTTTCGCATCTTGACGATGTGCTTGAAAAAGAAAGCGAATTAAAAAAGCTGGAATTTTGTATTGAACATTTACCGGATGAACAAAAGCAAAGCATTCAATTATTTTATCTTGAAAACAAATGTTATAACGAAATAGTGGAACAAACCGGTTATGAATGGAACAAGGTGCGAAGCCTTATACAAAATGGGCGGCGTAATTTAAAAATCTGTATGGAAAAAAATGGCTGAGCCGTTAAAACATATTAATTATTCATTTGAAGATATCCAGCGGTATTTGCAGGGCAAAATGCCGGCAACAGAAATGCATGACATAGAAAAAGCTGCCTTGCAGGACCCGTTTCTGGCCGATGCCATAGAAGGTTTTAATGAAGCCGATATTAACACCGCCAAACAACATTTGAATGAGATAAATGCGGGACTGTTTGCAGAAAAGAGAAAAACTAAAATCGTTGCCTTTAATAAAAGAACAAGGTGGCTGAATATTGCCGCTTTGGTTATTGTGCTTGCAGGCACTGGTTTGGTAATATCTTTCTTAACAAAAACATCATCTTCAGATAAGCAGGCAGAGATTGCAAAAGTGCAGCAGGCACCGGTTAAAAAAGAAGCCGTAAAAGATTCTGCTGTTGCACCGGTTAGTACTGCTGAAATCAAGCAGGCAGACACAGCTTTATTAATTGCAGAAAATAAAGTTGCAAAAAAAGCACAGCCTTCATCAGCTAAAACAAAAATGAAAGAAAAAGCTGAAGTTGTTGGTACCAATGCGCCGAATGAAGCGGAAGCAGATGCTTATAAAACAGATGTTGCCATTGCAGCTTCCCCTGCTCCTGTTCCTGAAAAAACGATGATGTCAAGGGCATATGCTGCAGCTGCTGCAAACGCAGACAGCCTGCAAACAACTTTACAGGGGAAGGTTGGCGGCCTTACTGCTCTGCCAACTACTTTTTCAGGAAAAGTGGTTGATGAAAACAATAAGCCTATTGCAGGGGTTACGGTTGTGTCTGCGGACAATAAAGCTGCGGTTTTAACTGATATAAACGGTGATTTTAACCTGCAAAAAAATGATACATTATTACATGTAACGGCAAGCACTGTTGGCTATAACACCCAAAGCACAGCATTACAGCAGGGTTTTAATAAACCTATCATGTTAAAACAAAGCAGCGAATCTTTAAACGATGTGGTGGTTACCGGGTATGGCACTCAGCAAAAAAGCAACATTACCGGATCTGCTTTGCATAAACAAAAGGATATAGCCAGAGATTCTGCCATGCCCGTAGGCGGATGGAATAATTTCAACAATTATGTGGTTACACAATTGAATAAAGACACCACCACGTCGGGCATAACCAATCCAAGGGACCTTGTAGAACTGGAGTTTTTAATAGATAATTCCGGCAACCCTTATAATATTAAAGTAACCAAATCTCCCAATGATGTGTATAGCACAAAAGCCGTAGAGATATTAAAGCATGGCCCAAAATGGACGATACCGGCGAAAAAGAAAAAGGCAAAAGTGGTAATTAACTTTTAGTGGCCGGATGGTCGTACTGTCCCGTCAATCACAAAATATTGTTGAAATTTTTTTTACCAAGTAAAGGAACACTCATAACGATTTCCCAATTCCAGGCTCCAACAGATGCCATCTGTACTGCTGCTGAAGGGAGTGACACAAGGAAGACGCCATTTTGTTCAACTGCCGGTAACAAAAAAATAATCTTAAGCGCAGCTTTGATAATTCCACAAACCGTGAAGTTTCTATTTGACGCAGAAGTGAAATTTTGTCATTCCTTTTCGAAAGCTTTTCTTTGCCGCCACTTTTAAAACTGTCAGGTTAGCGATTCCGTGAAAATTTGGCTTTAAGCCTGGCAGTGGCAAAAAAATTGATAACGGATTGCCTGCCGACAGGCAACCTTCTATTCAGTAAATTTTAAAATTTATACATTTTATGGCTAAAACAGACATTAAGGTTACCCCATTACACGACAGGGTAATAATCGAACCGGCTAAAGCCGAAGAAAAAACTGCAGGCGGAATTATCATCCCTGACACTGCTAAAGAAAAACCACAGCGTGGCACTGTTGTAGCAGCAGGCCCCGGCAAAAAAGACGAGCCTGTAACCGTTAAAGCGGGCGATACTGTTTTGTATGGCAAATATGCCGGCACAGAAATCAGCATCGAGGGCACTGATTACCTTATTATGAGGGAAAGCGACATTTTGGCGATTGTTTAATTTGAAAATTTGAAGACGTGCTAATTTGATATGTTAGCAGCTTCAGGTTTTCAAACTCAATTTTCAAATTTTCAAATTATTAAATTTTCAAATTAAATACTATGTCTAAACAACTCTTCTTCGATATTGAAGCGAGAAATAAAATGAAACGCGGCGTTGACGTGCTTGCTAACGCAGTGAAAGTAACATTGGGTCCTAAAGGCCGTAATGTGGTGTTAGAGAAAAAATTCGGTGCTCCTTCTGTAACAAAAGATGGTGTAACTGTAGCCAAAGAAATTGAACTGGAAGATTCTATTGAAAACATGGGCGCTCAAATGGTGAAGGAAGTAGCTTCCAAAACTGCAGATATTGCAGGTGACGGTACTACTACTGCAACTGTATTGGCGCAATCAATCATCAGCGAAGGTTTAAAGAACGTTGCTGCCGGCGCTAATCCAATGGATTTGAAACGCGGTATTGACAAAGCTGTAGCTGCTGTGGTTGAAAACCTGAAATCTCAGAGCCAGACCGTAGGTGCTGATGCTAATAAAATTCAGCAGGTAGCTTCTATTTCCGCTAATAACGACGATACCATCGGTTCTTTGATTGCTGAAGCTTTCGGCAAAGTGGGTAAAGATGGCGTTATTACCGTGGAAGAAGCAAAAGGCACTGAAACCAACATCGAAATTGTTGAAGGTATGCAGTTCGACCGCGGTTATCTTTCAGCTTACTTTGTTACCAACAGCGAAAAAATGGAAGCTGAGCTGGAAAAACCTTACATACTGATCTACGACAAGAAGATCAGCGCCATGAAAGATATTCTTCATATTCTTGAAAAAATCGCTCAGCAAGGCGCTCCGCTGTTGATCATTGCTGAAGACCTGGAAGGGGAAGCACTGGCAACATTGATCGTGAACAAACTGCGCGGCACTATTAAAGTAGCTGCTGTTAAAGCTCCTGGCTTTGGCGATCGCAGGAAAGAAATGCTGAATGATATTGCTACCTTAACAAAAGGCATCGTTATCAGCGAAGAACAAGGCTACAAATTAGAGAATGCAGACCTTTCTTACTTAGGCCGTGCAGACCGCGTTGTAATTGACAAAGACAATACAACAATCGTTGGCGGCGCCGGTGCTAAAGATGATATCCAGGCCCGCATCAACCAGATTAAAGCACAGATTGAAACAACAACTTCAGACTACGACAAAGAGAAATTACAGGAACGCCTGGCTAAATTAAGCGGTGGTGTAGCTGTATTGAATGTTGGCGCAGCAACAGAAGTTGAAATGAAAGAAAAGAAAGACCGTGTTGACGATGCATTACATGCAACACGCGCAGCCGTTGAAGAAGGTATTGTACCTGGTGGCGGCACTGCTTTCATCCGTTCAGTTGAAGCTTTGGATAAATTGAAATCAGACAACGAAGACGAAGCAACCGGCATCAACATCGTTAAGCGTGCATTGGAAGAACCATTGCGCCAGATTGTTGCCAACGCTGG
>JAEWBD010000271.1 GCA_023391315.1 Bacteroidota bacterium
TTTCAATGCAATGACAACCCAGGTCAAGAATACAGCCGCCGCCTGCCAGTTCAATATTCCAGAACCAGTCGCTGTGCGGGCCGGGATGCGTTTCCCTCGATTTGGCCCATAGTATTCTTCCCAAAGCGCCATTTTTTACACTGTCATGCGCTTTTAAAAATTTGGGTGTATATACGAGATCTTCCAGGTACCCATTAAAAATGCCGGCTTCTTCTACTGCTTTCAGCATGCGTAATGCTTCGGCGCCATTGCGGCCCAAAGGTTTTGTGGTAACAACAGGTTTTTTATGTTTGCAGCAAAGCATAACAGCATCTTCATGCACATTGTTTGGCAGGGCTATGCAAACCACATCTACGTCAGGATGCGCAATGGCTTCCTCCATGTTTGATGTATAATGTTCGCAGTGATAATCTTCTGCAAACTTTTTGGCGTTTACTTCTTTGCGGGCATAGATGCTTATAATCTTATCTTTACTTCGCTGACCCTGTATGGAATCAGCATAAAAGCGGCCTATAAAACCTGAACCGAGCATAGCAATTCTTAGCATAAAAATTGGTTTTAATTGATGATAAAGCAATTTCGTTTAATAATGTTTATATCCTTTCAAAAATATGTTTATAAGTGATGAAATTACCTGCTTTTAGGGTATAAAACACGTGCGTAAAAGAAAGAAAAAAAATTTGGAATTGGCTTTTTTTCGATAGTATATTTACATAACAAGATTGAATTTAATGCGGTTGCTTGGTACTGACCAGCATTTCGGTGGTGGTTGCAGCAAGACAGCGGCAAAGAGTAAAATCTTAGATTGGAAGGCGAAGACTGGAAGTTGAATGGTGAAAGGCTTAGGCTGGAAGCCATGAAACGGAAAGTAAGAGCCTGAAAATCAAAAAACGGCAGTGGACTCCGGTTCAAAGCCAAAAACTAAACAAGACTTAACGGTTTTGTTTAAAAAGCAACAGGGTTAGTAAGTTAATTTCTGTTGCTTTTTTTTATTTTATACAATACCCAAACCTGCCTATCTTAAACAAACTCCCTTTTTAGAATTTAACTGCAGTTGTATTTAATGCCTGTATCGTTTTATTTATCTCAACCTGTTATAACCAGATAACAGAATTTTGATGCACACATTTGGCAACCATTTGCCTTGAATTTTAGTTTTACTATAAAAGTAATTTTTATGAAACTAAAATTTAGAAAGAGTCAGCCTGTTTTTACAATCATTGTCGCAACAATAATTTGTTTTTGCGCATGCAGTAAAGACCATGATAACCCTGATAATAATTCTATTAAATTCAGCACTTCGCTTGATCAATCGCAGGAAACACCGCCAACCGGAGAAGCCGGCACAGGCAGCTGCACGGCTACTTATGATAAAAACACAAATGAATTAAAGTACACACTTACATGGTCTGGTTTAACAGGGGCACCCACTGCTATGCATTTTCACAAAGCTGACATTGGCGAACCGGGCGATGTTGAAATACCTATCACTGGTTTTGCAGCCTCAACAAGCGGAACGCTTGAAGCCAGCGCTATAGTTGACGAAGATGAAGAAGAAGACCTGCTTGAAAATAAGTTCTATGTAAACATACATACAGCGGCTCACACTGGTGGAGAAATACGTGGCCAGATGATAAAGCAGTAAAAGGGTGGGCTGTTCGTTTCAGAAAAACCAGCGCTTTCTTGCGTTGGTTTTATTGTTTTAAATAATTTTTTTTGATAATAACCGGCTGCGAAGTTTTAGAAAGGGTTTTTCAATTATTTCATTCAATAATAAGGCAATCATTAAAACAATAGCTGCACAAAGTATAAACATGAAATTGCTTTCAGCTTTTATGTCAAGCTTTATCAATTGCGGTTGTGCCACATGCACTGCCATTTTATGAATGAGATATATACCATAAGATAATGTTGCAATTTTCGAAGTTATTTTAGATTCAAATTTATACAGAAAACTTTGCGGGCTTAAAGCGCTAAGAACAATAAAACCATAGCCAATATCTGTAAGCGGCAACCCAAATACAGATGAACTAAAACTTATTTGGTTGCTGCATATATAATGGCTAACTGCAAAAATGATAACACCGGTTAGGAGTAAGATTTTTTCATGCACCAGGATTTTCTTGCTAAGAGCTGGCCTGAATTGTAATAAGGCTGCAATGCTAACACCAACGAGCAAACCATCAAGCCTGCTCCAGGTGGGAAAATAAATCCATTTATACCAGGTTAGCCAATCATTATCCGATTCCAGGTTTGAATGCAACACAATTCTTACGGCCAGTCCGCTAATAAATAAAACCGCCAAAAGCCAGTAAGCTTTTTTAAAAAGTTTAAGCTTCATCAACCCCAATAATATAAACGGCAGCAATAAATAAAACTGCTCTTCAATACACAAACTCCAGCTATGCGAAAATGTGCCCTGTTTGGCAATATCAAGATTAATGTTTTGTGTAAAGGTTAAATACTTCCAGAGAGGGGCCGGCGATTCGCGTTCCCGTAAAAAAGGAAATAGGAAATATAAGGCAACCGTAACAAGATAAATGGGGATGATCCTGAAAAAACGCTTAATGAAAAAATCCCTCAGTGAAATGGTTTTGTATGTAGCAATTGATTTGAAGAGTTGCGCAGCAATTAGATATCCGCTCAATACAAAAAATAAATCAACGCCGCTCCATCCAAACCTGGTTAGTGTATTTGTCCATTCCGGATGCGGAAAAAACCTCCCGTAATGATAAAGAAAAACGTAGGTAATTGCAAAAGCACGCAAATGATCGAGGCCATGCAGTTTATGCGATAATCCGCCATCTGTATTCATACACGTATAATCCGCTAAGCAGCAATTCCAATTCTGTTAATAAATCCTGTTTCATCTTATCTCACCAAAACATTCATAGTGCTGCACTGTGGGTTCAAGCTCCAGCAAATATTTTTTATCTTCTTTATAATATTTTGCCTTTTCATAATCCTTCCCGGCAAAGGCGCGAATACTTTCAATATTCACCCACCACGAAACTGTCCATATATGCGTAATATCGCCATCCTGTTTTTGCCAAACCTGTGCATTCAGGTTTCCAGGTGTAGCACGATAATCTTTAACGCCGGTTTGCATTATATAATTCATATACGCTTCCGCATTTTCCGTTGATGTTTTCCCATGCCATAAACGAACTATCATAACAGATGGATTTTTATTTTTTGGCTGCAAGTTACATGCTTCACGCTGCAAGGACGGCTTACCCCTTGCTAATAGCCGGCAGCTTTCTCAGCATCTTTCTTCTCCCTGAAGAACAACAGGAAATAAATTAAAACGCCAATGGCGATGTAGGCAGGTACATACCAAATCTTTGTCCAGTCGTGATGTTCCGGGCTTATAATGTGCTTGTCCACTATAACGCCGGAAAACCATGTGCCTATAAACATACCCACGCCATAAGTTGCAAACGTAAACAAACCCTGGGCTGCATTTTTAATTTTTTCACCTGCCTTTTTTTCTGTGTACATATAACCTGTTACGAAAAAGAAGTCATAACACACGCCGTGTAAAATTATGCCGGCATACAACATCCATTCATTAGCACCCACATTTCCATAGGCAAAACAAATGTAGCGCAGTATCCAGGCGGTCATGCCCAGCAACAGCATTTTCTTTACGCCAATACTGTTAAACAAAAATGGTATGGCAAGAATGAATACTCCTTCTGAAACCTGTCCCAGGATCATTTTGCCGGCAGCATTATTCATGCCCACTTCATTTAAAAACGGATTAGCAAAACCATAATAAAATGAAAGCGGTATGCATACAAGAATGGCTGCAACAAAGAAGATGGTGTAGGAAGTATTTTTAAACAATACAAATGCCTGTGTGCCCAATGCAGATGAAGCGCTTGCATCGGCGCTTTTTCCCTTGGGCGGGGTGTCGGGTAAAACAAAACTGAATAAGCCAAGCAGCACAGATACACCGGCTGCCATATAAAATGTACTAGCCGTTTTTTCAATGCCAAGGTAACCTATTAATAAGCCGGCAACAATCCAGCCGAGCGTTCCGAACACACGAATCCATGGAAACTGTTTGCCGGGGTCTGTCATTTGATGAAAAGCCACGCTGTTGCTCAATGCAATGGTTGGCATATATAACAAGGAATACAGCAATATGATCCAGTAAAAGGCCGTGTTATCTGTAACTTTTGTTGCGAATAGTAATAATGCGCCACCTATAATATGAAATACACCCATTATTTTTTGAGCAGCGAAATAGCGATCTGCAATCATACCGATAAAGAAAGGAGAGATCATGGTGGCAATAGCCAAAGCGCTGAAGGCTGCGCCAATCTGCAAACCTGTTGAATGTAAATTTTCACCCATGTATGTGCCCATGGTTACATACCATGCACCCCAAACAAAGTATTCCAGGAACATCATTATAGCCAGCGATACACCGGTTTTTGCTTTCATATTATGTGCTGCATTTATTGAGTTGCAATATAAATGAAATGCATTTTCATCCGTGCAAGTTTGTTTTTTTTCAATGGTCGCATGGAATCTCATTATGTGCATTCCTGTGTGAAAAAACTTATCATGCCCGGTTGTATCCTATGTTTTGTTTTGCCCATTTAATTCTACATCAAACGGAGTTTTAAAAGAAATAGCATGGATATAGAAATGGTATTTAGCTGTTTAAATATTTAAAGGATTATAAGGCTGGCAAAAAGTTTGTTGAATATAAGGTAAACACAAATTATGGCAGACGAAAAAAGAGAAAAGGTACAGCCTGATAATTCCAATAAGAATGCTGGCAGCAAACCCGATCCTGAAACGTTAAACACAACCGATCCGCAGGAGCACATGGAGGGGCCTCTTTCTTCATTAATGCATAAAATAGAAGAAAAGGCAGAAGAAAATAATCAAAAAGATAAAGAAGATCCGGAAATAAGAACAATTAAGTAACGGCCTTTGATAAATGATGCGGTTGAATAAATACACTTCAACCGCATTGTTTTTTACAATTTTGTTCAGTTGCCTTCCTAAAACATCATAAAAAACCTCCTATGCAAGAGGCTTGAAGTGATCCGGACAGGATTCAAACCTGTGAACCCCCGATTGGAAATCGGGACACACTATTTAACTGAGCTAACCATTTTTTTAATAAACAGCCTGCTTTTCATTTTCTTAATGTAAAGCTCTCTTTGCTTCGCGGTTTTAATTCTGATAATACTTTTTTATAAACTAAAGTCCATTCCTGTTTTGGTAAATTTCTCTTTGCCGCAATTATGTTAGTCAGCCTTCTCTCAATATCAATTGTGGAACGATATAATATTTGTTGAGTTTAGCGCTAAAAAATATATAGCAATATGCAGGTATAATAAAAAAGCCTCTTATACAAGAGGCTTGAAGTGATCCGGACAGGATTCAAACCTGTGACCCACAGCTTAGAAGGCTGTTGCTCTATTCAACTGAGCTACCGGACCATTAGCATAAACGCCGCAAAAGTAATTTTTAATTAGTTTGCATCCAAACCTAAAACACACAGCATGCATGTTAAAATAGAAGAAAGCTGGAAGAAAGTTTTACAGGCTGAGTTCTCCAAATCTTACTTTGAAAATATAGTGGCCTTTCTTAAAACAGAAAGGGCGCAGGGCAAGATTATTTATCCACCCGGATCATTAATTTTTAATGCTTTTGATAAAACACCGTTTAATAAAGTAAAAGTCCTTTTGTTAGGACAAGACCCTTATCATGGCCAGGGGCAGGCAATGGGCTTATCTTTCTCCGTTCCAAAAGGCATACGGCAACCGCCTTCACTTATTAATATTTTTAAAGAACTACATAATGATGTTGGCATACCCATACCCACCACCGGCGATTTAACACCATGGGCAGCGCAAGGTGTTATGTTATTAAACGCTGCTTTAACTGTGCGTGCAGGTGAGCCAAATTCTCATGCGAAGATTGGCTGGCACCAGTTTACAGATGCTGTAATAAAAAAAGTATCTGACGAGAAAGAAGGCATTGTTTTTTTGTTATGGGGTGCATTTGCACATCAGAAGCAGGAACTGATAGATCAAAGCAAGCATCATGTGTTAAAAGCGGCACACCCTTCTCCATTCAGCGCTGATAAAGGCTTTTTTGGCTGCCGGCATTTCAGCAAAACAAATGAATACCTCGTGAAACAGAAACAGCAGCCAATTGATTGGGCATTATAGTTGTTTTGATTACGTGTTATTTAATGAACAGTTTGATATGGACAAGAAATTAGATAAGCAGGTTGCTGTTATCACTGGTGCAAGTTCCGGCATTGGTGCCGGTTGTGCCAAAGCTTTTGCCGAAGCAGGTGCCACTGTAATTGTAAATTATCCAAGGGCTTCGTCAAAATCCAAAACTGATGTTATCGTTAATGATATTGTTAGCAATGGCGGCAAAGCTGTCAGCTATCAATGTGATGTAAGCAAAGAAGATGAAGTAATAAAAATGTTTGCCGATGTAGTTGCGCAGTTCGGCACGGTTGATATACTTGTAAATAATGCAGGCTTGCAAAAGGATGCGAAATTTACAGAAATGAGTTTGGAGGACTGGAATTTTGTAATAGGGATAAACCTGACAGGCCAGTTTTTATGTGCACGTGAAGCCATAAAAGAATTTTTACGCAGGGGTGATAATGGCAAATCGAAAAGCATTGGTAAGATAATTTGCATGAGTAGTGTACATGAAGTTATTCCCTGGGCCGGACATACAAATTATGCAGCCAGCAAAGGCGGCATTATGCTGATGATGAAATCCATTGCCCAGGAATTTGCGCCGAATAAAATCCGTATAAACAGCATAGCGCCCGGCGCTATTAAAACGCCTATTAATGAGGATGCATGGGATACAAAACAAGACAGGGACAAACTGTTAGAACTTATTCCATATAAAAGAATAGGTGTGCCGGAAGATGTAGCAAAAGCTGCCGTGTGGCTGGCAAGTGATGACGCTGAATATATAACGGGTACAACATTATTTGTAGATGGTGGCATGACCTTATATCCCGGCTTTGTTGATAATGGTTAACTGCTTAATGCGATAATCTTTTTTAATTTAGTATGATGATTACATGGCAGGAAATTATTTTAAGGCTATTTCTCGCAGCCGTTTTAGGCGGTGCTGTTGGTATTGACAGGCAACGCTATGAATGGGCTGCCGGCTTGCGCACACACATGCTTGTTTGCCTTGGCTCAGCTTTAATAATGATTGTTTCCGCCTATGGTTTTACGGGCGTTCAAATGGAAGGGCATATTTCTTTAGATCCATCACGTGTGGCGGCACAGGTTGTAAGCGGCATTGGTTTTTTAGGCGCGGGCACTATTTTGTTTTTAAAGCATGAAGTGGTTAAAGGCCTTACAACAGCGGCAGGTTTATGGACGGTTGCCGGCATTGGCCTTGCCATAGGCGGTGGCCTTTATTTTGCGGCAGGCGCAGCAACTGTTTTGGTTTTAATTATACTTGTTGTTATCAAGCCTTATAAAAAGAAATTAATAGTTGAAAGAAGACAAACCGAAATACAGTTAAAGCTTAACCGCGAGAAGATTTCTTTATCACAACTGGAAACAATGCTGAACGCGAATAACATTGCTTATAATCATTTAAAGTTTTTCAACGCTAAAGAAGATAATATTTATGCGGTTGAAATAAGAATTAACCGCAGTATGTCCAATAAAGCAGTACTCAGCTTTGTAGAATCGCTGAATAATACCAACGGTATAAAGGAAGTTGAGTTCCGGCCGGCCGGCATCTAAACTTCACTTATCCATTTCTTAAAAGAAGCGGCATTTTCCTGGCTTACAATTATCTCTTCATTTAAAGGCAAAACAAGCTCCACATTTATCTTGCTTTTGTCGATGCTTTTAAACTTGGTAATATAATCTGCGTTTACAATATACTTTCTGTTTGCCCTGAAGAACTTTGTTTCATCAAGCATGGCTTCAACATCAGCTAATGAACCTGTTTCGCATAAAAATTTCCGGTTGTCTTTATCCACTGCAAAAACGAGTTTGTGCTCTGTAAAAAAATAAAGTATATCGTCTAGCTTCAAGCTTAAAAATTCAGTTCCTTTTTTTACAATAATCCTCGATTTATTTTTTTTGCTGGTTTGCAGGTAATCAATAATGGAAGAGTAATTATTAATAAAATGCTGCTGCAGGTTTTTATATTTATTCAATGCTGCTGAAAGCCTGCCGGCATCTACAGGCTTTAATAAATAATCTATACAGTTATATTCAAAAGCTTCAATCATGTATTTGTCGTAAGCCGTTGTAAAAATGATAGGACAGTTTACCTGGCCTTCTTTAAAAATATGAAACGATAATCCATCTGAAAGATGAATGTCCATCAATATTAAATCAGGCAATGGATGTGTATTTAACCACTGAAGGCTTTGCATAACGCTACCTGCAGTACCTGCAATTTCAATATTATTACCAACGCTGTTTAAGCACATTTTTAAATTTTCAAGCGCCGGTAATTCGTCTTCTGCTATAAATACTTTCATGCTTTTTCAATTTTATATAAGTTACATCTGTGGGTATATGATGGGCAGTTTAACAG
>JAEWBD010000287.1 GCA_023391315.1 Bacteroidota bacterium
TTTAAAGGCAATAAAAACAATTCATAGTTTTTCCAGCGATCATCTTCTGCCATATATTTTTTAAGATAGGCAGGAAACTTTTTTTCCAATGCAGCAGCATTGGAATTAGGTGCAAGTTCAAGATAAGTATCAAGCCAGTTGCCGCCCCAGTTATCCATCATCCGCGGGTTCCTGCTGTAAACAGTGCTGAATGAAATTAAAGCATCAAACTGTATTTGGGAATTCTGCGGTATATTATCCAAAACGCCGGTTATGAGTAAATTAGTAGTATCGCCTCCATAATAAGTTATGGTTTTGCCTATAACATTTTCATTGCCGAATAATTTATCTGCTGTGGCTTTTGTTATAATTACTGAATTTGGTTTTTGCAAAACTGTTTGCCGGTTACCATTCAGCAACCTGAAATCAAACATTTGAAGAAAGGTAGAATCAGCTAATAATCCCTGGTCAAGATAAACACGCTTATTGCCATTGCGCACCTGCATTTTTCTCCTCCAGCTAACCCTTGTATAATTTTGAATTTCGGGAAATTCATTTTTCAATGTTGGCCCCATGGGGAACATAGACAGCGCCACTTTTTGTGAAGACACCATGCCTTCAAACTTCTGCACCTCATTTAACCGGTAAATATTTTTTGTATGAAAACTATCAAAGCTTTTTTCATACAAAACAAACATCATTATAGTAATGCAGGCGGCCATGCCAATGGCAAGGCCAATGATGTTTATAATGGAATATGCTTTGCGCTTCCATAAATTGCGCCATGCGGTTTTGAAATAGTTTTTAAACATATTTGGTGTTTGATGTATTTAGCTGCAGGCGTTAAGCTTTGTGTTATCCTGAAAATTCTTTAATCTTATCCTGGTCTCGGTTCATGCGGCCTTCCTGCCGAGCGAACGCATTACCTGTCCATAATAGTAATCAGACTTTATATTTTTAGCCGCATCGCCAAGTTCTTTTCTCAAGGTTTCGCTATCGGGCATTTTATCAGCGATCTTCATCAGCATCTGAGCCTGGTAATAATCAGAACCTATCTTTTCTGCATATTGTATCAGAGTACTCCAGGCCGCTTCATCTGTAATGGTTTCATCTATCAGCCCGGAGAGTATGTTGTATTGATAATAATCACTTTTTATGTTTTGTGCTGCCGCTATCGTTTGTGCATACCGGTCTTTATTAAGCGATTTACTTTTCAGCAAAGCGCTAATGATTTCTGCTTTGTAATAATCACTCTTCATACCGCCGGCTATCTTCATCAATTCCGCAAACCTTGTATCAGAAATATCGTTATTACTTAAAAGCTTTTTTACCACTTCAGCCTGGTAATAATCAGATTTCATATTGCTAACTATTACCATTACCTGTTGGTATTGTTTTTCATTAAGCGAATTATTGAGCAATTTTTTTACGGTTTCACTTTGATAGTAGTCAGAAGAAATACTGTTTACAGTTTGCAGGTAAGCAGTGGATGTAGCTTCATCGGCAAGAAAGAAACCCATCACACCATTCAATAATTCAGCTTTGTAATAATCGCTGCTGAGATACTGATTGGCTTTATTCAGCAGTGTAACCATTTCATCTTTCGAAAGTTTTTTATTTTTCAGCAGGTAAGAGAGATACATCTCTTTTACATAATCGCTTTTAAAGCGTTCTACTTCATTCAATACGCCCGAGGTGCCCTTTTGTGCAAATATTCTTTGCACGCGGTTATCTGCATCCACACCATAATCAATCAGCAATTGCACGCAATCTTCAACAAGCGCTTTATCTTCTGCACTGAGGTTTGACTTTTTATTACCGTTTGTGGTATATAAAAGATTGCCTTTGCCATCATCTTCCACTTCAAGCGACTGATCTTTTTTGCGATAATAGATGGAGCCTTCATCAGATATTGACGTAATACTTTTATCGTCATCGCCCAGCCTCACATCGCCCTTAATGGTGAGCGTTAATTTTTCAGCGCTGTTCTTTACTTTTAAATTAAAAACATTATTCAGTTTTGAGTAAGAAACCTCATTGTTCTGCGCCTGTATAAACACGAGAGATGCGCAGCATAGCAGTAAGCTTAAAATAATTTTTTTCATTATTGTAGTTGATTTTATAAGTTGATTTTTAACCGTGAGCTACGTGCTTTAATTTGCTTTCTTTTTCTTATTCATTTCATTACCACCATTCATCTTATCATTCCGTTCTTAAACTCTTTACAGGATTAGCCAAAGCCGCTTTGATTGTTTGAAAGCCAACCGCTACGCAGGTTACTGCAAGCGCAGTCAAAACAGCTACTGCAAAAACCCACCAGCTTATAGATGTTCTGTAAGCAAAATCCTGCAGCCATTTATTCATTAACAGCCATGCTGCAGGCGCAGCAATAAAAAACGCTATAACAATAAGTTTTAAAAAATCTTTGGATAATATGAGTGATATGTCTTTTACAGAAGCGCCCAATACTTTGCGAATGCCAATCTCTTTGGTTTTTTGTTCTATCATGAAAGACAGCAAACCCACAAGGCCGAGTATATTAATGATTACAGACAGAAATGTGAAAAGATTAAATAGCTGCTGTGTGCGTTTTTCATTTTTATATAAAGAAGCAATATGCTGATCTAAAAAACTGGTTTCAAATAATTGATCGGGATATACAGATGTCCAGGCTTTTTCAATAGCAGCTAACGTAGCAGCCGAATATCCTTTGTTTAATTTTATACCGACGTTATAATAAAAGAAAGGAAAGTCAACCATTATTACCGGCGCCACAGCATCGTGCAGCGATGTTGTATTATAATCTTTTACCACGCCAATTACCGGCGCCGTTATATCATACATGCCAAAGGTTACATACTTACCTATCGCTTTTTCAGGAGAAGCAAAACCAAGCGCCTTTACAGCTTTTTCATTTAACACAAAAGCATAGCGCTTTAAGGAATCCGGAATTGAAGCATTAATATTTCGTTCATCATTATCATCAATCCAGCGGCCTGCTATTAGTTGCAGGTTATAGGTTTTTAAATAATTTTTATCTGAAGCTTTTACTTCCACATCAATCTTTTCAGAAGCATACTTTTCTTTAACATTAAAACTGGTAGAAGCACTGTTATCTGCTATTGGCGCGCCAAGCGAAAGGCTAACGTCGCTTACGCCCGGTATGGCAGCCAGCTTATCTTTCAGCAATTGCAGTTGTTGCGGCTTATTTTCCGGAAGGCTTATATCCACCACATTATTCGTTATAAAACCCAGTGGTTGCGATTGTATAAAATTCATTTGCTTTGCCACCACCAAAGCGCCGATAATTAAAACCTGGGCCGTTAAAAACTGGAACACAACAAGACTTCTTCTTAATGTAACAACAGAAGTTTTTGGCGTTATGGTTTTATTCTTTAAAGCAGCGATGGGATTAAAGCCTGATAAAACAAATGCAGGATATAAGCCAGAAAGCAATGAAACTGCAATCCATAAACCCGCCAAAAGCAAAGCACTTTTTATATGCAGCCAATGAAGCGGGATATTCTTATCAAGGAATTTATTTAGAGGCGGCAGAAATAAATTAATGGATAAGGCAGCAACAATAAATACAAAAGCGGTAAGCAAAAAAGTTTCTGATAAAAACTGTTTGATGAGATGCGGCCTTGTTGCGCCCATGGTTTTACGCACGCCCACTTCTTTTGATTTTTTTATTGCAAGTGCTGTTGAAAGGTTTGTATAATTAATACAGGCAGATAAAATGAGGAACAAACCAATAGCGCCGATTAAATACAAATAGCTATAATTAATAGTATAAGAAGGGTTGCCGTTGGCATACAATTGATTGAAATGAATATCAGGCAATGGCTGAAGGCTGAAGGCAGTAATGGTGCCGTCGTTATCCTTGTTAAGATGATCGCTGGCGATATTAATAAGAGCACGCTGTACCTGGCTTATTTTATTTTTATTGGATAATGCTATATAAGTAAACCCTGAAGCGCTTAAACCCCACTGATCTATTGGAAACCCGCCAATAAATTCAGGCCGCAATGATTTGTAGGAAACAATCATGTTATAAGGAAGATGTGTATTAGAAGGCGCATTGGCAATTACAGCAGCTACCTGCAGATCAACAAGATTTAAAATTTTTATGCGCTTGCCAACAGGGTTTTCATTACCAAAAAATTTATGCGCTGCTTTTTCTGTAAGAATGGCAAAGCCCGGTTCTGTAAGCGCCCTTCTTATATCACCCTGCTGCACCGTTAACGGAAAGAGTTTGGGGAAAACAGAATCCGCAAAAACGATATTTGTTTCCCGCAATTTTTTGTTATCAAAAAAAACAGGCACATCACTTTGAAAATGTATCTGGGAAATAAGTTTTTCATCCGGCAGGGCGGCCCGCAATGCCGTTGCCAGCGGATAGGGTGTGATAGGAGTATAGGTTTTACCCGTTGGCCTTTCCACAGCTTTTACAATGCGGTAAATGTTTGTATCGTTAGCTGCTGATTTATCAAAACTTGTTTCATGCAGCATGATCAAACCAATCAATATGCATGCAACCACACTTATATAAAGGCCAATAAAATTCAGTGCAAAGAAGCCTTTGTTCTTTTTTATATTTCGCCACGCAGTTAAAAGATAGTTCTTAAACATACAATATCAATTTCTTATGTGAAAGCTGAGAACCTTTAGTTTAACACTCAATAACCAATACATAATATTTCATTGTAAACCTCCGCAAGACGATTGTTGAATATTGAGCATTGATTATTGAATATTTTTAAAAACCAAACCCTTAAAACATTCATTCACCATTATTCGGTTCTCAAACTTTTCACCGGGTTAGCAACGGCCGCTCTTATTGCCTGCACACTGATAGTTAATAAAGCTATCAGCAGCGCAACCAATGCGGTTATTAAAAATACCGTCCAGCTTATATGCGTGCGGTAAGCAAAACTTTGCAGCCATTTTTTCATGATGAGCCAGGCCAGCGGCGATGCTATAATAACGGCGATGCCAACGAGCTTTAAAAAATCGGTAGAAAGTAATGCTACAATGCTGGATACACTTGCGCCCAAAACTTTGCGTACCCCAATTTCTTTTATGCGTTGTTCTGCGCTAAAAGTGGCCAGGCCAAATAATCCGAGGCATGAAATAAGAATAGCAATAATGGTAAAATCACCCACAATAGCGGAGAGCTTATTTTCCGCATCATAATTTTCCTGGAAATCCTTGTCGAGAAAACTATAATCAAAAGGCTCTGATGCATTAAGCCCATGCCAGGTGTTTTGAACAGCTTTTAATGCCGCCGCCATATCGTTTGATTTGATATGCACAATGGCATAGTTAAACTGCGGCGGTGTATTCAGCATAAAACCAAAAGGCCCGATGGGCAGGTGAAGATCTTCGTAATGAAAATCTTTAACTACACCCACAATATTGAAATTATAAGTAGTGCCATTAAAAGTGGAATGCAGCTTTTGATTAACGGCTTGCTGCGCATTGGCAAAACCTAAAGACTTTAAAGAACTTTCGTTCAGCACAACAGCACCGCTTGTGGTGTCCTGTGCGTAATAATCATCCGAAAACGTCCTGCCGGCCAACGGTTTAATATCAAGTGTTTGCAGAAAACGCGTATCAATATAATTCATCTTTACATCTTTTCCCTCCTGCATATTCTGGCCGTCTTTAAAGAAAATGTTATCTGCCACATTTGAAATGCCAGGATAATATAACGATGCCCCAACATTGCTTACGTATGATTGCTTTAATAATTCATTCTTCAGCGCGCTATACATTTCTTTGGCATGACCACTGCGCAATGGAATTACTACCTGCTGATTTTGTTCAAACCCAAGATCAGCGGAACGCAGGAATTTCATTTGGTTGTTGATGACAACGGATGCTACAATTAATACAACAGAAATGATAAACTGAAAAACCACCAGCGCCTTACGCAGCGTAATAGCAGAAAGTGAATTGGAAAATTTACCTTTTAAAACCTTTGCCGGGTTAAAAGAAGAAAGATAAAATGCAGGATAACTGCCCGCTATCAATCCGGTAATTACAGCTAATGCAGCAAACGCTGCAATAAGGCCAATATTATCTATAAATGACAAAGAGAGCTGTTTACCTGCAACTTCGTTAAACAAAGGCAATAGCAATTTTGTAAATGCAAGTGCCAGCAGCAAAGCAGCGATACTCATTAAAACAGCTTCGCCAAGAAATTGCGTTACCAGTAATTTTTTTTGTGCGCCTAATACTTTTCTTATGCCCACTTCCGCTGAACGTTTGGCAGATTGCGCCGTAGCAAGGTTCATGAAATTAATGCAGGCAATTAATAAAGTAAACAATGCAATGGAACCAAGAATGTATAAATACGTTACGCTGCCACCGGGTGTAACATTATTCTTCACATCTTCATTCAAATGAATTTGCTTTAGCGGAACGAGGAATTGTTTTTTTGAAAAGCCCACGGCCTTTAAATCGCTGCCCGCATACTTATCAACAAATGCAGGAAATTTAGCTTCAAGGTTGGCAACATTAGCGCCAGGCTTTAACTGCAGGTAAGTAAAAAAGTAATTGTTGGTAGCAAGATTAGGCCCCTGGTTTCTTATTCTTTCTTCCATTGCGCCACCCATCATGCTCATAAAAAACCTGCCATCAATATGGGAAGGTTTATCAATGGGTTTAAACACACCTGTTACCATAAAATCATGATCGCCGTTAGTACTGCTGCTTATATGCACCACTTTATTTAAAGCCGGCTGACCGCCAAATAATTTCCTGGCAACATCTTCCGACAATACAACTGTATTGGGATTATCTAATGCAGATTGCGGCTGCCCTTCAACAAAATCATAAGTGAACATGCTGAAAAAAGTTGAATCTGCCAGGTAACCTTTGGTTTCATAAAAAGATTTCACATTGCCGCTGCCTTCATTGAATTGCAGTAAAGTTTTGTCTTCAGAAAACAGCTTGGCAATTCTTGTGGTTTGTTCTATTTCAGGAAAAACATTTTTCATGGTTTCTCCCAAAGCAGCCGGCGTATTCGGCATTTTCTTAAAATTTCCAAGACCTATAAATTCGCTGCCAACCTGGTAAATGTTATCAGCATTTTTCTGATACTTATCATAACTTGTTTCGTTTAAAACATACAACGTTATCATTATGCAGCAGGTAAGCCCTACCGATAAACCGATAATGTTGATGAATGAAAACATCTTGCTCTTCATTACATTACGCCATGCGGTTTTGAGGTAAGTTTTAAACATTAGATACGCGGTTTGATTATAGAACTTTTTATCACTACAACACATAGCAATAATTGCTTACAAGGTTTGCAACGCAAATGCCAAGGGCATAAGGAATTGTATTTTAATAATTTAGGATTGCCTAAAACGAAAAAGGTGTCCGATAATGAACACCTTTTTGTACGGCGGTGAACGTACAGTTAAAGCAAAAACCGATAGGCCCCGCTTTATGAAGTTACAGATTGTTCGCTTCGCTACCGCAGCAGTGGCAGCACTTCGCTTATATCCACATTTGATTTTTTATTGTCTATATCAATCACCACCACGTACCCTTCGCTGCTCCCGGTACTGTTGATGGCATTTACAATTTTTTGCTGGTTGCTTACGGTTCTGTAACCGTCTTCACTCCAGTCTTCAAAACTGCATAAGCAACCCATTGATGGCGTTTGCGGATAATAAGGCTGGTCTTTATAAAACTCAGGATCAATGGTGGTGCCGTGCATGATAATGGCGTTTCGCCCCATTTGCCCGGCATAAAAACTTTCGTATATGTTATTATAGTTTTTCCATGATGGTGGTAACAGGGAAGCATATAAACCCAGGTTCCATGAAGAATCAATATAGTTACTGTCTGCAAAAAAAGAGGAAGCTGTTATTTCAAAGGGCAACTGCAATTGCAGGTTTTGTGTTGGGCCAATGTATAAAAGCCTTGATACATCAAAACCGCTGAAACGCAATATGCCTTGCGGTGTATTGCCATTGGTTATATAAAAAGGATAGTTCGTTATAGCCCTTGCCAGTTGCGATGTATGAAAAAAACCGCCTGTTGAATCTTTTAAAAATGTTCCATCCGGCTTTCGGATGAGCACCAGCCCTGCATAATCGCGGTTGCAGCGCTGCAGGCTGAAAATAACGGTTTTGCCGGACAGGAAACCGCTGTCGAAAATATCCAGCATTGGTGGTCTCGGTTGTGGCTTGCCGGCATAAATGCGGCTTTTTAATAACTGCATTCCTAAGCTGTTATCATAAGGGAACTTTTGCTTAATTAATGCCGCCACAAGCGATTTCCCATTTACTGAATCAGCCCTTAAAACATATTCTGCGCAGCGTATAAAAATGCTAACAGATTTTGTTTGCTGCATCAGTTGTAATGCCTGCGGTTTGAATTCTGTTTTGTATAAAGAAAAAGTGGTTTCCAGTAAATTTTTTTGAAAATAAGTAGATAGCTGCGCTGCTTTGCTCCACGCAACGCCAAGTTTTTGGCGGGTAAAGTCATCTTTATACTGAAGCAATTCCATTGCCCATAAAGCATCGTTCCATTCGCCTTCATTATCATCATTCAGCGGATCCAGCAAATATTGCTTTATCGCCGTGTCAGCAAGATACCGGTATCGGGCAGCCTTTGCATCTTTTGTTGTAACCCGGCTGAATACCATATCATCCGGCATGGGAGGCTGCGCAGTTACCGCAACAGAAAATAATAATACAGCAATCAAAAAACCATATTTCATGAAAGCGAAACTACAGTACCGCCTTGCAGTAATTTTCTTAAAGTTGTTAACAGGTGTGCGGGTGAGATTATCCTTGCATGTTTTGTATATTTGAATTTTGCAATAATCGTTTTATGGTAAAAAATATAAAAAGCACATCACTTGAAGAGTTTTACAAGGAGGCAGAAAAATTTACCGGCATCCATATCAATAAGCTTTTACCGCCGGGCATTAATAAGGAAATAGGGCACTTTAATATTTTTGATATTGCAGAAACAATTGAATCGGTGAAGCGAAAAGCGGCAATGCCTTATAACCGCAGGGCTTATTATAAGATAAGCCTTATCAGGGGCAAAAGCCGGGCAGAATATGCTGATAAGATTATTGAGATAGAAAAAAATGCATTACTGTTTGCTACACCCAAAGTGCCTTATCACTGGATACCGCTTGATAAAAAACTGCATGGGAATTTCTGTATTTTCACCGATGAATTTTTAATAAAAAGCAAAAGTGGTGTAGAGCTTGACGAATTGCCTATTTTCAGCCCGCGAGGGTTTCCCGTATTTCTCTTAAACGATGCGGAAGCAGATGAAATTAACCTGATATTCAACAAAATGAAAAGAGAGATTGCATCTGATTATACGTATAAATATGACCTGCTGCGCAATTATGTACTGGAGCTTATCCATTATGGTCAAAAGCTGCAGCCAGCCGTAACTGCGCAACACAGCTTTAATGCATCAGCCCGTGTAACTTCTTTATTTATTGAATTGCTGGAACGGCAATTCCCTATTGAATCACCTGATCAAAAATTAAAGCTGCGTTCTGCAAAAGATTATGCAGAAAGGCTGGCCGTTCATGTAAACCATCTCAACAAAGCATTGAAGGAAAACACCGGTAAAACAACTACCGCTTTTATAAGCAGCCGCATTATACAGGAAGCAAAAATTTTATTAAAACAAACCGACTGGAACATTTCTGAAATTGCTTATTGCCTGGGCTTTGAAGAGGTGGCGCATTTTTCTAATTTCTTTAAAAAACAAACCTCTTATACACCGTTAGCCTTTCGTTTATAGATAATTATTTGAATTTTGCAAACCTTGGATTGATGTATGCAAATACTGTGTACGCAGCAGAAAGTAACTTTGCTGTACAAAATTTTAAACGTATGAGCACCAGAAACAAAGTGGCCTTAATTACAGGCGGAAGCCGTGGCCTCGGCAAAAACATGGCTATCAAGATTGCCAAAAAAGGTATTGATGTTGTAATTACCTACCACAGCAATAAAACAGAAGCCGATAAAGTTGTAGCAGACATCCGGGCGCTCGGCCAAAAGGCAGCAGCCTTTCAGTTAGATACAAGTAATATAAAACTGTTTGATGGCTTTATTAAAGAGCTTACAGCTTACCTGGATAAAGAAACCGGAAGCCCCAATTTCGACTTCCTTGTCAATAATGCAGGCACCGGCTTTTATGGTCCTTTTGCCGAAGCAACAGAAGAGCAGTTTGATGCTGCCATGAATATTCATTTCAAAGGTGTATTTTTTCTTACACAAAAAGCATTGCCTTATATTAATGATGGCGGCCGTATCATTAACATATCATCCGGATTGGCAAGGTTTTCTTTCCCGGGGTCTTCTGTTTACGGCTCAATGAAAAGCGCCATAGAAACACTTACACGTTACCTGGCAAAAGAGTTAGGCCCTAGGAAAATTGCGGCGAATGTAGTAGCACCCGGCGCTATTGCCACCGATTTTGGTGGCGGTCGTATTCGTGATGATAAAGAAACAAACCAACGCGTGGCAAGCGTTACAGCCTTAGGCCGCGTGGGCGAAGCGGATGATATTGGTGGCGTTGTTGCTTTTCTTTGCACCGAAGATGCAAGATGGATCAACGCTCAGCGTATTGAAGTATCCGGAGGAATGATGCTGTAAACCGGCCCGCCTTAACCGGCAGCCTGAAGGAAGAATAAAGAAAATCCCCGGGTGTTTTAAATCTCCGGGGATTAATTCATTTCTACAAACAACCTGTTTTTCCTCCATCAACCGGCAGGTTGATACCATTAATGTAAGATGCAGCCGGTGAACATAAAAATGCCACTGCAGCGCCAAATTCAGATGGTTCACCCATTCGGCCTGCAGGAATAGCGGCGGCTGTTTTCCTTATAAAGTCTTCCTTATTAATATGCTGCTCCGTGGCCTGCTTGCTTAAAAC
>JAEWBD010000324.1 GCA_023391315.1 Bacteroidota bacterium
GATGTAGGGGATATCATCATTATAAAAATTGATTTTGATGAAACGCAACGCATAACACCCATGCATTCCAGGTTTGATGCTGCATTAAAGAAAAATAAAAAGGCGGCGGCTGTTTTTAACGGCCTGTCGCCTTATATGCAAAAAGAAATTCTTCGCTATCTCAACAACCTTAAAACAGAAGAAGCATTGAATAAAAATGTTCAGCGGGCAGTAAATTTTTTATTGGGCAAAGAAAGATTTATCGGAAGGGATAAACCTTAAAGATCTTTTATTTATTGCCACAAATGCAGATGAAAATCCGTGGCTTTTTATATAAGACCGCTAATCGAAAAATACCGGTCTGACGCTTTGAAGCGTCTGGCCGTCTTAGCCCTAAATCAGTCATGTTAATTTCGGAAATCCGTGTTGAGATTTTATAAAAACTCTTTGAAGTAAGCATTTTTCCTTATGGTTGGAGAGCTTGTCCCGATATTTTGTAGGGGAACGAAGTCTAATTCAACTCGGCCTTCAGAAACTTAGCCGTATGGCTTTCTTTATTCTTTACCAAATCTTCCGGTGTGCCTTCAAACAAAATCCTGCCGCCGCCATCGCCGCCTTCAGGCCCAAGATCAATTACATGATCAGCCACTTTAATGACATCAAGATTGTGTTCAATAACAAGTACCGTATTACCACGATCAACCAGTTTATTCAAAACATCCAACAAGTGCTGAATATCTTCAAAATGCAAACCGGTGGTGGGCTCATCCAATATATAAAATGTTTTGCCTGTATCGCGTTTGCTTAATTCCGTTGCCAGCTTTACGCGCTGCGCTTCACCGCCGCTTAGTGTTACAGCGCTTTGCCCAAGCGTTATATAACCCAACCCCACTTCTTCCAGCACTTTTATTTTACGATAGATATATGGCACTGCCTGGAAAAACTCAACCGCCTCTTCTACCGTCATATTCAGTACATCGGAAATGGATTTTCCTTTATACCGTATTTCCAGTGTTTCGCGGTTATAACGTTTACCATTACATTTTTCACATGGCACATACACATCAGGCAAAAAATTCATTTCAATCACACGCATGCCGCCACCCTCACATACATCGCATCTTCCGCTTTTTACATTGAATGAAAAACGGCCTGCATTATAGCCACGTATTTTTGCTTCGGGCACCGACGCAAACAAAGTTCTTATATCGGTAAAGAAGCCGCAGTAAGTTGCCGGATTGCTTCGCGGCGTTCTGCCAATTGGCGACTGGTCAATTTCAATTACTTTATCAATATTTTCCAAACCCTTTATGCTTTTATATTCTAAAGGATTTGTTTTAGAATTAAATGCATGCTGGGATAAAATTGGATACAACGTTTCATTAATCAATGTTGATTTACCACTGCCGCTAACACCGGTTACCACAATAAATTTTCCTAACGGAAATGTGGCATCTACATTTTTTAAATTATTGCCTTTGGCGCCTTTTAATATCAGCTTTTTACCATTGCCTTTCCTGCGTTCGTCCGGCACTGCGATGGTATGAACACCATTAAGATAACCTGCTGTAAGCGTATTCAGTTTCAGCATTTGCCTGGGATCGCCTTCTGCCACTACCCTGCCGCCATGATAACCGGCCTTCGGGCCAATATCAATCAAATAATCCGCAGCGAGCATAATGTCTTTATCATGCTCCACAACCAATACACTGTTGCCAATGTCACGCAGGTCCTGCAATGCAGTAATTAAACGATGATTGTCGCGCTGGTGCAAACCAATAGAAGGTTCATCCAATATATAGGTAATGCCCTGCAGTTGGGAACCAATTTGAGTTGCCAGGCGTATGCGCTGGCTTTCGCCGCCGCTCAATGTTTTTGAAGGCCTGTTTAGCGTAAGATAGGTTAAGCCAACATTCAGTAAAAAAGTTAAGCGTTCACGTATTTCCTTAATTACATCTTTTGCAATAGTTCGCTGTTTATTATCGAGCCTCAATTCAATGCCATCAAACCATGCATACAGTTTATCCAGATTCATTTCACTCAACTCAGAAATATTTTTTCTATCTATCAAAAACCAAAGGCTTTCTTTTTTCAGGCGGGCACCATTGCAGGAAGGACAGGTTTTAAGCGTCATATATTTCTGTACCCAGTCGCGCAAGGCTTCTGTGCTGTAAGAAGAAGCGAACCACCGTTTCAGCATTGGAATAATACCTTCATAACTTCCCGTATATTCGTTGGGAACAGTTTCGTCATCTGTGTTTACTTCAAGCGTAGCATTAATATTTTTATCACCATACAGCAAAAGGTTTAGATGATCTTCAGGTAATTTTTCTACGGCTATATCCAGCTTTATTTTATTCTTTTTTGCAAAAGTCTCCACCTGCTGAAATACGCTGGCATCCCTTTCCTCGCCTAAAGGTATAAGGGCGCCTTCCCGAACTGATTTTGACCGGTCAGGCAACACCAGGTCCATATCTATTGTAAACACGCTGCCTAATCCCTTACAGGTTGGACAAGCGCCATATGGCGAGTTAAATGAAAATGAATTGGGTGAAGGTTCTTCATAAGAAAGACCTGTATCTGCGCACATTAACTGCTTACTGTAAGACGTTATTTCCGCATCGCCTTCAACATGCACAAACATTAAATCTTTACCCATTTTTAATGTTTGCTGAACGCTCTGGCTTAACCGGTGGCGGAAGCTATCTGTTACTTTCAAACGGTCAACCACCACTTCAATGTCGTGAATTTTATAGCGGTCCACCTGCATTTTGGGCGTAATATCTTTTATCTCCCCATCTACCCTAACCTTTACAAAACCCTTCTTTCGTATTTCTTCAAAAAGTTCGCGGTAATGGCCTTTACGTCCGCGAACCAGTGGCGCCAGTAAAGAAATTTTTTCGTTATCAAACCGCTGAAAAATATTGTTTACAATTTCTTCTTCGCTCCATTTTACCATTTTTTTGCCCGTATTGTAACTGAAGGCTTCGCCAATGCGTGCATACAACAGGCGCATAAAATCATACACTTCTGTTACGGTGCCAACGGTTGAACGCGGGTTTTTATTGGTAGTTTTTTGTTCAATGGAAATTACGGGCGAGAGACCTGTTATCTTATCCACATCGGGTCTTTCCATTTCGCCAATAAACTGCCGGGCATAGGCGCCAAAAGTTTCCATATAACGGCGCTGGCCTTCGGCATAAATGGTATCAAAAGCCAGCGACGATTTACCGCTGCCGCTTATACCGGTTATAACCACCAGCTTATTTTTGGGAATATTGATGTCGATATTCTTAAGATTGTGCGCCCTTGCTCCGTAAACTTCTATTAATTCTTCGGGTGAATATCCCGGGTTTTCCTTATTCTCTGCCATAATGAAGATGCCGAAATTACAACAATCTGCTTTTCTATTTTGTTATTATTGCCTTGCCGCAGCCATAGGGAATAGGCATATAGCTGATATTGGTAAGGCTGTAAAATTCTATCACAGCCTGGCGGGCGATTTTATTAAGATCGTTATTAAAATGATGCACAAATATGTAGCCTTTGTTTTCCAGCCTGGGATAAAAAAACTGCAAACCGCTAAGCAGTGGTTTGTATAAATCGGCATCGAGGCTAACGAAGCAAAACCTGTTATCCATATCCGCGGCCGATTCAGGAAAATATCCTTTTTTCACAATACAGTTCTGCGGATATTTCATCTTTCCTAAAACCAGTTCAACACTTGTGTCTGAAAAATCCTGTTCGCCGCTTGAAAAATGGTTTTGTTTTTCTGCGGAGATATCATTTTGACGAAAGCCTTCAAATGTATCAAAGAGATATAGTTTCCGGTCGGAAAAAAGCTGGTTTAGCCTTTTTGCAAATTCGCCTTTATATGCACCCAATTCGGCCACATTGCCCTGAACATTATTTCTTATGAGCTCTATGACAAAGGTTCCAGTGTTGCATATCATACAAAATCAAGGTTATAACCAGGTTCTCCTGTTTAAAGGATGAATCAAACTGCAGTGATTTTGATAAATGCAATTTACGGGAAGCTAAAAACCTGGCTACTGGTTGATAAAAGTTTCAGGTTAGCATGCATGTTCTAATATAAGCCGTTTAAAATGAGCGTATATCCCATAGC
>JAEWBD010000416.1 GCA_023391315.1 Bacteroidota bacterium
CTGTTGCATGGCATAGTTGTTGGTGCTGTCAACACTTAATAATTCTATAAAGCGTTTGCCGATTACATTATTTATTGAGGCTGCTGACAAAGAATTACTAATTTTGGCGAAACTACATTATTGATAAATAGTTTATTTTCGGAGAAACGTAAAATGCCTATAAAATTTTTTCACTTAAAATAGTTGCTTATTTGGAACCTCTTACCGTTTTAGCTTCCCGCAAAAAAAGCCAGGTTACCCGGCTTAATTCAAATTCCAGGATTTTCAAACTTATTCTTAAAGCTATTCAGGAAAAAAAAGGAGAAAATATTGTTTCCCTTGATTTGCGAAAAATACCGGAAGCAGTAAGCGATTATTTTTTTATTTGTGAAGCTACAAGTACCACGCAGGTAAGGGCAATTGCTGATTTTGTTGAAGAAACTATTAAAAAAGAATTAGGCGAAGTTCCGTACAGGCACGAAGGTTTTAATGCCTTGAAATGGGTATTGATTGATTACGTAAACATTGTAGTGCATATTATGCAGCCTGATACAAGAAAGTTTTACAAGCTTGAAGAAATGTGGAGCGACGCTGTTTTAAAAGAACATTCATTATAAAAATTTAACCAGCTAATTTAACCTTACAGAGATTTATAAAAATGGCACAAGATAACAACAAGAATAAACCGGATCTTTTCGACAAAGGGAATGGAGATAAATCGCCGCGTCGTGGCCCGCGTTTCAGTATATATTGGATTTATGCAATCGTGGCAATAACGCTTATTGCTGTAAATGTATTTAAGTTTAACAGCCCCGATATACTCACTACCACCGAACAGGATTTTAAAGAAAAAATGCTGAAAGATGGCGATGTTTCAAAAATTGATAAGGTGAGGAACAAAGAACTTGTTCGCGTTTATATTAAATCTGAAAGCCTCAGCAAAGAATATTATAAATCACAGTTTAAGCAACCGCTTACAAAAGACCCGTCCGCAACACCTTTATTTGAATTCAGGGTAAGTGATTGGGAAAGTTTTAACCGCAGCCTCGCACAATTTTATAAAGACAATAATATTCCCGAAGTTCCGGAAAACGTATATGATGAAGGCGAATGGTTCGGTCCTTTTGCCAATACCATTATCTCTGTTTTGCTTTTCGTGGGGTTATGGGTTTTGCTGATGCGCAAAGTTGGCGGCGGTGGTGGTTCCGGCGGTCCCGGCGGCATTTTCAATATTGGCAAATCAAAAGCCCAGTTGTTTGATAAAGGCGCCAAAGTAAATATAACTTTTACCGATGTGGCCGGCTTAGATGAAGCCAAGGTGGAAGTAATGGAAATTGTTGATTTCCTTAAAAATCCCAAAAAATATACGGCGCTTGGCGGTAAAATTCCAAAAGGCGCTTTGCTTATCGGCCCTCCCGGAACCGGTAAAACATTGTTGGCCAAAGCAATGGCCGGAGAAGCACAAGTACCGTTTTTCAGTATGAGCGGTTCAGATTTTGTTGAGCTGTTTGTGGGTGTGGGCGCCAGCCGCGTACGTGACCTTTTCAAACAGGCAAGAGAAAAAGCGCCTTGTATTATATTTATAGATGAAATAGACGCCATTGGCCGTGCCCGTGGCAGAAATGCTATTGTAAGCAACGATGAAAGGGAAAATACATTGAACCAGTTATTGGTGGAAATGGATGGTTTCAGTGGCGAAAGCGGTATTATCATCCTGGCTGCAACCAACCGCCCGGATGTATTGGACACTGCACTGTTGCGCCCCGGCCGTTTCGACCGCCAGATTTCAATTGACCGCCCCGATGTAAAGGGCAGGGAAGATATATTCCGTGTGCATTTAAAACCGATCAAAGTTTCTCAGACACTCAATATCTTCAAACTGGCAGAACAAACGCCTGGCTTTGCCGGCGCTGATATTGCCAATGTGTGCAATGAAGCCGCGTTAATTGCTGCCCGCAAAGGCAAGGAAATGGTGGAGATGAGCGATTTCCAGGATGCGATCGACAGGGTTATCGGCGGGCTGGAAAAGAAGAATAAGATTATTTCGCCCGAAGAAAAAGAGATCATTGCTTACCACGAAGCGGGCCACGCTATTTGCGGATGGTTTTTGGAACATGCTTATCCTTTATTAAAAGTTACCATCGTTCCCCGCGGTACGGCTGCATTGGGTTATGCGCAATACACACCCAAGGAACAATATTTATATAATACCGACCAGTTAATGGACCAGCTTTGTATGACGCTTGGCGGAAGGGCTTCAGAAGAAATTTTCTTCGGAAAAATTTCCACCGGCGCCTCAAACGATTTGCAGCAGATAACTAAAACCGCTTATGCCATGATAACCGTTTATGGCATGAATGAAAAAGTGGGTAACATAAGTTTTTACGACCCTGCAGCCGATAATTCTTTCACCAAGCCTTACAGCGAAAAAACCGGGGAAATGATTGATGAAGAAGTGAGGAAACTGATTGAAACCGCTTATGCAAAAACAAAAGCATTGCTTACTGAAAGAAAGCACGAAGTGGAAACCCTTGCAAAAGAATTACTGGTAAAAGAAGTTTTATTCCAGAGCGATGTGGAAACACTGATAGGCAAACGGCCATTTGGCGAACATAAAGAAGAAGAAAAAGAGGAAGAGTTGAATGAACATCCCCAGGGCGCAATAAGTGCCGGCGTACCGCCTTACGATCCCAGCATTACGCAGCCGGCGCCCAAACAGGCAACTTCCTGATCCTCGAATTCACAGGTATAAATTTTGATGTACGTGAAAACAGCATCATCCTCCAGGGAAAATATTTTAAAAAAAATAAAGCAGGCACTGGCAAAACCGGTGCCTTTGCCTTTTGAGGAAACCTCCAAAAACCAGGCTTTCTTTATCAATAAAGGCGAACTTGAACTGCAGTTTGCTGAAAACTTTGCCGCCCTGCAAGGCCGTTTTTCTTTTTGTGCCGATGAAGCAGAACTTGTTCAGCAATTACAAACATTATTTGGCACAAGGCAATGGACAAAGCTTTTTGTGAACGAACAAAGTATCAGGGAATTATTCACCCGCCAGCACCTGGAATTACCTTCCGGCATTAACCTGGCAGATTGCGATGCATCCATTACAAGCTGCGAATGTTTAATTGCCAGAACAGGCAGCATGCTTTTAAGCAGTGCGCAAACCGGCAGAACATCCAGCGTTTATGCACCTGTTCACATCTGTATTGCTTATACCGGCCAGCTTGTATTTGATTTAAAAGACGGTTTTGAATTAATAAAGAAAAAATATCCTTCCGGCACACCTTCACTTATCACTTTCGCCTCCGGCCCAAGCCGCACGGCAGATATAGAAAAAACGCTGGTGACCGGTGTGCACGGCCCGAAAGAAGTGTTTTGTTTTCTGGTAGAAAGCAGGTAAAACCAGGCATTTTTCAAACTAATTACAAGTATAGATAAATTTCAGTTCAAAATTTTTACTGAAAATCAACATATTACAAGCCTGCATTAAAAAATAAACACTCTTTTTGTTTTTTATACTGTCAATTTTACGCATCTTCGCGCTCCAAAAAATCTAGCCCGGGATGGCGGGCAACAAAAAACAAATAAATGAGCAAACTACATTTCACAACAAAGCATGCGAACGAGGCTACCGTACAGCGTAACTGGTACGTTGTTGACGGCACCAATCAAACCGTAGGCCGCATGTGTTCTAAGATCGCAACAGTATTGCGTGGCAAGAATAAAGCCTACTACACGCCCCACGTTGATTGTGGCGATTTCGTAATTGTAACCAATGCAGATAAGGTAAGATTTACCGGCAACAAGCTGGAAGATAAAGTTTACCAGAACTTCAGCGGCTACCCCGGAGGTTTAAGGGAAGAAAGTGCAAAAGACCTTTTAAAACGCAGGCCCGAAGCCGTTATTGAACGCGCTGTAAAGGGCATGCTGCCAAAAAACCGTTTGGGCAGAAAGATGTATAAAAAATTATTTGTGTATGCTGGTGCTGAACATCCGCACACTGCACAGCAACCAAAAGAGTTTAAATTCTAAATAAGCTGTTGGCCGTTAGCTGATGGCTGATGGCTGAAAGCTGAAAGCTTATAAAAAATGGAAAAACAAAAAAATGCCGTAGGCCGCCGTAAAGAAGCCGTTACCCGCGTTTTTATTTCAAAAGGCACTGGTAATATTACGGTAAACGACAAAAACTATAAAGAATATTTCGCTTTGCCATACCTGCAAAACCAGGTGGAAGCGCCTTTAAAAACCATCGAATCACTTGATAAATTTGATGTGGTTATCAATGCAAGCGGCGGTGGCGTAAAAGGCCAGGCAGAAGCAGCTAAACTGGGCATTGCCCGCGTTTTACTGGAAATCAATCCTGAATACCGCCCGGCTTTAAAAGCTGCAGGTCATTTAAAACGTGACCCCCGTGGTGTTGAGCGTAAGAAGTTCGGTCATAAGAAAGCAAGACGCAGCTACCAGTTCAGCAAACGTTAACAGGGCCGCTTAATAAGATTCAAAACAATTACAAATTATAAATAACAATGGAACAAAACACTTCATTACAACAGCAATTACTCGAAGCCGGTGTGCATTTTGGCCACCTGCGTAAGAAGTGGAATCCAAAAATGTTGCCTTACATTTTTGCTGAAAAGAAAGGCATTCACATTATTGACCTCAACAAAACGGTTGATTCATTACAGGAGGCTTCTGCCGCGTTAAAGCAAATTGCTAAAAGCGGCAAAAAAATAATGTTCGTGGCTACTAAGAAACAGGCTAAGGAAATCGTTAGCGAATGTGCACGCCGCGTAAACATGCCTTTTGCAACAGAACGTTGGCTGGGCGGCATGCTCACCAATTTCAACACCGTGCGTAAAAGCGTTAAGAAAATGCAGAGCATTGAAAAAATGCTCGCTGATGGCAGCGCAGAAAGCCTTACAAAAAAGGAACGCCTTACTTTAACCCGCGATAAAGACAAGATGGAAAAAGTATTGGGCGGTATTGCACAGCTTGGCCGTTTGCCCGCAGCTTTATTCATTGTTGATATTGGCCACGAGCACATCGCTTTGGCTGAAGCAAAACGCCTGGGCATTACAACTTTTGGAATGGTAGATACCAATTCCGATCCCAATAAAATTGATTTCCCGATTCCTGCGAATGATGATGCCACTAAATCAATCGCTATCATCACCAACTATGTAACGGCTGCCATTGCCGAAGGTTTGGCAGAACGCCAGGCAGCAAAAGATGACGAGTCTGCAACTGAAGAAGTGGATAATGAAGCTGAAAAGAAAGCCGCCCGTTTACAGGCTGAAGCCGAATCTGAAGGCGGTCGCCGTCGTGGTGAAGGAGGCGGTGGTGGAGACAGGCAAAGAGGTGGCGGCCCAACTAAACGCCGTGTACCAAGTGGTGGTCGCAGGCCTGCACCCGGTGGCGGTGGAAGATAATCCCCCATCCCATAAAAGGGAGCAAGGTAAACCGCTACTGTTCATAAATATATTTCAACACGCTCTAATTTATTAGAGACTTTTATTACCTCCCTTTAGGGAGGAAGGAGGGCACAATGAGTACTACAGTAACAATATCAGCAGCAGAAATTAATAAGCTGCGCCAGGCAACCGGCGCCGGTATGATGGATTGCCGCAAAGCCTTAACAGAAACAAACGGTGATTTTGAAGCAGCCATCGACTGGCTGCGCAAGCAAGGCCAGAAAGTGGCTGCAAAACGCAGCGACCGTGAAGCAAAAGAAGGCGTTGTGATTGCGAAAACCACCGATGATAATAAAACAGGTATCATCGTTTGCGTAAGCTGCGAAACAGATTTCGTTTCCAAAAATGCAGACTTTGTTGCCTTTGCACAAAGCATTGCAGATGCAGCAATCAATAACAATGTAAAAAGCCTGGAAGAATTAAACGCAACAAAAGCCGGTGAAGCAACGGTTGCAGATTTAGTGAATGACAAGCTGGCTTCTATCGGTGAAAAAATAGGTATCACAAAATTCGAGCGTGTGGATGCCCCTTTTGTGGCTTCTTACATACACGGTGCTTACCGCATGGGCGTTTTAGTTGGCCTGAATAAAGAAGCTGCCGAAGCAGGCAAAGATGTGGCCATGCAGATTGCTGCCATGAACCCGGTAGCGGTTGATCAAAGCTCTGTTCCTGCCGAAACAATAGAACGTGAAAGAAATATTGCGATTGATCAAATGAAACAGGATCCTAAAATGGCTGGTAAAACAGATGATATGCTTTCTAAAATAGCCCAGGGCAAATTGAATGCTTTCTTTAAAGAGCAAACTTTACTGGCCCAGGCTTTTGTGAAAGATGCCGGCAAATCAGTTGAAGATTACCTGAAAGAAACAGATAAAGACCTTAAAGTAATAGAGTTTAAGCGTGTAGCATTAGGCTAAGCTTAAAAAGTTGCAATACTACATTTTAAAAAAGAGGGAACGATTGATCGTTCCCTTTTTTAGTTAGGTTTTCATACCTTTTTTAGCGAATTTTTCAACCTAAAAATCTTCATTACCCTTTTTCTCTAAAAACATACCTTTCTATTGATTAATCGTACCTTTTATTCAATAATTATACCCTGAAACCGGGAAAACGTACCCTTTTTTTCGATCATTTCAATCCTTTTCCTAATACTTTTAATCCCTTTTCCAATTATTTCAATCCTTTTTTCGATTGCTTTAATCCTTTTTTCAATCATTCCAATCCTTTTCCTGATCCTTTCGATCCTTTTTGTGAGTAAATTCAATCCTTTTCCGGCTATAGCGCAAACTCCATATGTTTGCATAATTGTCCAATCAAAACCTTATAGCTTTATAAAAATAACTTTATGGAAAATGTCAACTGGCCGGAGGCCGTTAAACCGCTTTTGAAAAAATATAAAAATGAAAAACACCCGCTCGATTACAAAACCACTTACCAGCTAATTGTGATGGTTATTTTATCGGCGCAGGATTCAGATAAACACATTAATAAAATTGCACCGCCCCTGTTTGAGGCTTATCCAAATATGACGGCTTTATCAAAAACCACCGCAGATGATTTGCAGCATTATATAAAAGGCGTGCGCAACAGCGAAAAAAAGGCGCAATGGCTGTTGCAGATTGCAGATACTATTAAAGCTGATAAAAATATTCCTTATAACCTGGATGCATTAACGGCACTGCCCGGTATTGGAAGAAAGTCAGCCAATGTTATTCTTCGTGAAAGCGGCAAACCCGCTGAAGGCATTATGGTTGACCTGCATACCGTGCGTGTGGCGCCGCGTTTGGGCATTGCCACGGGTGCCGATCCTAAAAAAATAGAAAAGCAAATGATGGATGTTTTGCCAAAATCTGAATGGGATGCGGGCATGGCCATGTCATTCCTCGGAAGGGAAATATGCAGGCCCACGCCAAAATGTGAAATATGCTTAATGAAATCCGTTTGCCGTTATTATAACGAAGTGGTGAAACAGGCAGGCTGATAATATTTGCAAGCCGGCCTAAAAACACAAATTTTTCTTTTTGAATTTTTCATTCTTAATTCGCCCATGTTTTCATTTAAAGAATTATCTGCAGCTTTTGCACAACGCTTCCGCCAACCGCATTTTCCCAAACAGCCCGAATCTTTATACGCTGCCAACGATTATTTTCTCGGGCTTGGCGGCAAACGCATTCGCCCGGTTATGTGTTTAATGGGCAATGAATTGTTTGATGAAATTCATGAAGATGCCTGGCAGGTGGCAACGGCTGTGGAGCTCTTTCACAATTTTACTTTAATTCATGATGATATAATGGATGCAGCGCCGCTGCGCCGCGGCTTTGAAACCGTGCATAACAAATACGGTTCCAGCACGGCTTTGCTTGCCGGCGATGTGATGCTGGTGGTGGCGTATGAATACCTGAATAAAATTAGCAGCGGTTATATAAAACCTATTATCAGCCTGTTTAGCAAAACGGCAAAAGAAGTTTGCGAAGGCCAGCAGCTTGATATGGATTTTGAAAAACTTACAACCGTTTCGCTGGAAGATTATATAAAGATGATTGAACTGAAAACTTCCGTACTGCTTGCGGCCAGCCTGCAGATGGGCGCTATTATAGGCGGCGCTGGAGAAGGCAACTGCAATCATTTGTATGAGTTTGGAAAAAATCTCGGCATAGCTTTCCAGGTGCAGGATGATTATCTTGATGCATTTGGCGATCCTGAAAAATTTGGTAAAGCTGCCGGCGGCGATATTAAACAAAACAAAAAAACCTTCCTGCTTATTCATGCTTTGCAAACGGCGGCCGGTAGCCAGCAAAAAGAATTAACCGATTTACTGGATAATGATGCGGAAGATAAAGTGCAACGTGTTTTAAAAATATTCCGCGATTGCAATGCAGATGACTGGGCGAAACAATTAAAACAGCAATATTTTGATAAAGCGCTTTTTCATCTGGAAGAAATTGCGGTGCTGTCGTCACGAAAAAAACCTTTACTTGAAATAGCAGCGTTTCTTATCCAGCGCGATTATTAATTATTGGTCGGACGCCTTCTCTTCGGCATCATCCGCATGATCTACAATGCTGCCTTCCTTAAAAAGAATGCCCTGCAGGATTTCTTTCCATACAGGCTTCATGCGCAGTAAAAATTCAAGGTCCATTCCAAAATGCTTGAATTCTTCTTTCTGCGCATCTTTCATAATAGCTTTCGCTACCGGATTTTTTTCAACTGCAATACGTTGCTCATACCAATTAATGGCTTCGGCTTCTTCGGCCAGCGAGGCTATCATGCGTGCAAAGGTTCTTGTTTCTTCAGGCAATTCATTTGCCGGTTCATGGTATTGATCAAAACCCATTATTGATAATATTTTAAATTAGGAATGTATTCTTTCAAACAAACACTGTGCCTTGCAAAAAAGCCCTGAAGTTTACAGTAAAACTTTAGGGCTTTTGGCGATGTTTTCTTTTATCCGACAATCTCCCCAATACCTGTTCAAACAAAATTATTCCGTTCTTAAACTTTTAACCGGGTTAGCCAGTGCAGCTTTGATGGATTGAAAACTCACGGTTATCATCGTAATCAATAAAGCAGCAAAGCCTGCAATGGCAAATACCCACCATTCAACCTTAATGCGGTAAGCATAGTTTTGCAGCCATGTATGCATCATCCACCACGACAGTGGTGCAGCTATTAAAAATGCAATGATTACCGGTTTCAAAAACTCTTTGCTCACCAATGTAATAATGCCGCTTACAGAGGCACCCAATACTTTTCTCACACCAATTTCTTTTACACGCTGGCGTATAATAATAGAAGCAATGCCAAACAAACCCATGCAGGAAAGTATGATAGCGATAATAGCGGCAGACGAAAACAGGTTGGCCATTATACGTTCATCTTTATACATGCGGTCAACGTTTTCATTTACATAAGAGCCCTTGAATTCAGCACCGGGCTCCGCCTGCGCGTAAGCTTTCTTAACCAGGTCCATTGTTGCCATAGGGTTGCCGGTGTTTACCCTTACCCAGGCATAATCAATGGTTTTATCGTTATTTAGGTGTATGATAAGTGGACGCTGCTGTTGATTGATTGATTTAATCCTGAAATCCGGGATTATGCCAACCACATGCATTTTAGGGTTACTGCTATCACCATCCATATAAAAAGAAAACCCCGCCACATTCTTTTCACCAAACTGTGCTATATAACTTTCTGTTGCAATAACGGAAAGCGATGAAGTATCAGCCGCATATTGCGTGGAAAAATCGCGGCCTGCAACAGGTTTTATACCGAGTGTCTTAAGGAAATCATAATCACCATCCAACACCTGCCCGCATATGGTTCTGTCGCCATAACTAAAACAGGTTACGGATGTGGAAGTGCTTCCATCTTCCCCTACTCCAATATTGGAACTGGCGCCGCTTACGGCTATTACGGATGATTGTGATGCCAGCAATAAACGCATTTTGGCTGTTATATCTTTTCCTTTCTCCTCACTCTTTAAAGGAATGCTTATAATGGATGTGGTATTGTAACCCAGCGGCGCCGTACGCAGGTGATTAAACTGCTGAAAAATAATGATGGTGCTGCAAATAAGTACGATTGCAATAACAAATTGTGTAACGATTAATGCGTTGCGCAATGCTCCGGGCCGCTTCACAGTTATCTTTCCCTTTAAAACTTCTACCGTTTTTAATTTAGCCATAATGGCTGAAGGATAACCTGATGCAATAAACGACACTACTATAACAAGCGCAGAAAGTATGGAAATAATAACCGGGCTTAACAGCATGCCGGGCTGTAAAACATTATCAAACGTTGCGCTGAAATTGCGTATCAGCAGTATTACAAGGCCCACGCCCAAAAGCATGGAAATAGCTATCATTAAAAAGCTTTCGCCCCATACCTGCAGCCACACTTCGCGCTTGCCGGCACCAAGACATTTTCTAATGCCGATTTCTTTAGTGCGCGTAAAAGAAAGGCCAACATTCAGGTTTACAAAATTGAAAGAGGCTATTAAAATAATGACGCAGCTTATCAGAATTAATATGTATAAAAACGATTTATTAACCGCACTTGAATTGCTAATGGCCGGCATAAAATGTATTTGCGATAAAGGCGCCAGGTGAAGACTGCGGTAATCGCCGCTATTATCAGGTTTGTAACCATTCCTTTTCATATCCGCTGCATCGACCGGCCGGTATTTATTTAAGAAACTTCTCAACCTTGCTTCTACCTGCTGCTGCGTGGTGTTGCCGGCAATCTGTACATATACATCATGGCTTTGATTATCCCAGTTATTTTTATCGGCTGCATATTCAGGGTCTATTTCCGACCTGGCCACCAAAGAAAATTTTATGGTTGATGCGGTAGGAAAATCCTTTACAACTGCAGAAACAGTAAGGTTGTACCAGTTGCCGCCAAGCTTTACTTCAACCGTTTTTCCAACGGGGTCTTCTTTGCCAAACAATTTACCTGCGGCATCTTCGGACAATACGGCCTTGCTCACATCACTTAAAGGGTTAACCTGCGCGCCTTTCACCGCCGGGAAACTAAACATACTGAAGAAATCATCATCCACCAACCTGATACTCATGTCAAGCATCTTGTCTTTATAACGTACCAGCTTGCCGCCGTTCTTTATACGGGTGGCTTTTATTATACCGATATTTTCCTGCTTTAGTGCAGGCGTTATGGGGTAAGGCATACTGGTTCCAAACTCTTCACCATTGGGGCCGATAGTATAATTGTATAATTTAAAAATGGTGTTTTCATTCGCCTGGAATTTATCAAACGAAAAATGATAATGTACCATGAGCAGTATAAAAATGCTGCAGCCAAAAGCCACTGTCATTCCGCCAATATTAATAAAAGTATGCAGCTTGTTTTTGCGCATATTCCGCAAGGCAAGAAGCAGATAATTTTTAAACATAAATTTCTATTTCTGATGTCTGACAAATTATTTTCTGGTTACCCGATCACACAAGGCTGTTTTATTTCAACCGTTGTACCATTGTAAAAACATATTCAAAACCAACTGTTTGAAAACATTTAAATAAAAAAACTGTACGGTTTCGTACAGTTTATGTTGGCAAAGCGAACAATAAAGTTTGTTACGCCTGCATGGAAATACTGTTGGCAATAAACGTTGGCGCTATTCTTTTTTTGGTAACCTGTTCAAAGCTATACGCCATTGAAATAAGTTGCGGCTCGGTATAAGCGCCGCCTATGAACGACAATCCAATTGGCAAATGATGCACGAGTCCCATGGGCACCGTTATATGCGGGTAGCCGCTGACGGCTGCCGGTGTTGAATAAAAAAAACCTACATCATAATCACCATTAATCAAATCAATACACCACGATAAACCGTTGGTAACACCGCAAATAGCATCGAGCTTATGTTCGCTTAGTATATTGTCAATAATTAATCTTGATGACAGGTTCTTGTATAAAGCTTCTTTATATTCACCAGAATTCAAATCACCTTTTGCTTCACACATTTCCAATATTTCCTGCTTAAAAAATGGCATAGCCGCAGCTTCGTTGTGTTTATTGAAATCAATTACCTCTTTCAGCGTTTTTACTTTTGCATTGGCGGAGGAAAGGTATTTATTCACACCATCTTTAAACTCATATTGCAGCACGGTGAATTCAGCATCGTTCAAATCGTTTAATGCTTTCTTTAATTCTATTTCAACAATAACTGCGCCCTGTTGTTTCAAAATATCAACAGCCGATTTATATATATCCACCACTTGTTTGTTACCATCTAAAAAAGCTTTTTCAATGCCAATGCGTTTGCCTTTCAAAGCATCTTCTTTTAAGTAAGCGGTATAATCTTTTTGCGCTTTGCCGCTGCTGTTTTTAGTTATAGCATCTTCTTCATCAATACCGGTTAATGCACTTAATAAAATCGCTGCATCTTTTACCGTTCTTGCCATTGGCCCGGCCGTATCCTGTGTTGCTGATATGGGAATAATGCCCGACCTGCTTAATAAACCCACCGTTGGTTTTATGCCAACGAGGCCGTTAACCGATGATGGTGAAACAACGGAGCCATCCGTTTCTGTGCCAATGGCAACTGCGCATAAATTAGCTGCCACTGCGGCGCCCGAACCGGAACTTGAACCACTTGGGCTTCTTTCCAAAATATATGGGCAACGCGTTTGACCGCTGCGGCTGCTCCACCCGCTTGACGAATGTGTTGAACGAAAGTTAGCCCATTCGCTCAAATTGGTTTTGCCTAACAGCACTGCGCCCGATTCCCTTAATCGCTGAATGATGAAGGCATCTTTAGCAGCATAATTGCCCTGCAAAGCAAGCGCCCCGGCAGTTGTCATCATCTTATCGCCTGTATTGATATTATCTTTTATCAACACGGGAATGCCGTGCATCGGGCCGCGTATTTTACCGGCTTTGCGTTCCGCATCCATAGCCCCGGCAATCTTTAATGCATCGGGATTAATTTCGATGACAGCATTAAGTTTTGGTCCGTTTTTATCAATGGCTTCAATTCTTTTTAAATACAGCTCCGTTATTCTTCGTGATGTATATTTTCCTGACTGCATGGCTTGCTGCAGCATATCGATGGTGGCTTCATCCAGTTCAAAATCATCAATGTTGTTTTCCGGAGTATTTTTTTCTACAGCAACAGAAGAGGAAGTTTTAAAAACAGGAGAAAATACTAACCCGGCTACAGATGTATGCTTTAAAAAATTTCTTCTCTGCATTGGTTGTGTTTGGCAATAAAGATAATCAGAAATGCAACGGGTGCAGCCTGCAAATATTGGTATATATTTAGATAGGCTAATTA
>JAEWBD010000178.1 GCA_023391315.1 Bacteroidota bacterium
ATCCATACCTATGCGGATGTTGGCAAGATCCAAACCAAACAGGTTATAAAACCCATCATTCAGCTGGCCGAAGCGATGTGATATTTTCAAGTCGAGCACGCCGCCCTGTGTGGTTTCAACAGTATGCCCGTCAATTAACCTTGTTGTAATAAAAGTGGCTTCGGCGCGCTGTATTTTGCCGGTATCTTTTACCTGCGTTTGCACGTCAAGCATTGAATCAAGGTTTACATTCTGGCTAAATACATTCAATGAGAAACAGAATACTGTTATCAAAAATAACCATGCACGCTTTTGCATTATTAATTTGTTTTGATTAGTTAAGGAGAATTATAGCAGGTTTCCGTTTATTGAGCTTCATATTCGCAATTCACGGTTACCTGGATGTCTTCTGCAATTTTTTTCTGAACAAAAGATTCGCCTATCACATTATAATCTTTCCGTTTCACAGTGAATGTTGCCGTCACTGTTGGCTTACCGTTTTTAATTACAATTGTGCCTTTTGCCGTAACAGGTTTTGTTACATCGCGAATGGTAAGATTGCCGCTTACCATAACAGCATAGCTTCCATCTCTTGAAAAATCAACCGCAGCTATATTATCAACCTTCCCGTCAAACCCGGCTTTTGGATATTTTGAAGAAGCCATATAATCATCCGTATTAAAATGTTCTTCCATAGCTGTTTTAGCGAAATGGAAACTTTTAACGGCAACTTTAAATTGAATAGTGCCTGTTGCAGCATTCAGTACACTTACAGCTTCATTGTTTTGCGCTTTTATATCTTCAAGCGGTGTATGGGAATAGAATGAAATATTACCATTGCGCGTTAAGTAAGTTTGATTGAAAGCCGTGAGCCAAAAAGAAAAAACAAAACATGTTAAGGCTGTTATTTTTTTCATGCGCTTGTTTTTATAGATCAGTTATTAGGCGCTCCTGCATTTACCCAGGCTGTAATTTTATTAATATCGCAATCAGATAATTTCGCCCCGCCCTTCGGCATCTCCGGTGCGCCGCCTTTATGCATCACCGCTGAAAGCAAGGTGCCGTAAGTAAAATTTCCGTCAAGTGCTAAACCTGATATGGTAGCATAATCATACAAATCAAATCCTGTTATAGCAGCGCCATCGTGGCATGATTTGCAATGCCCGTCAAGTATGGCTTTTATTTCAACACTGTACCGCATATTTACAGTATCGCAACTATTGTTGGGCTGCCCCGGGTAATCAATATCTGCCTTGTTATGGGCGCAGCTTTGTACAATTAATGCACAGGCTATGATGCATGCGCATGCAATAGCATTTCTTCTATTCATTGATAGTTTTTTAAATTGTAAAAAAAGATTTGATATGTTGGAATGCCTATTTAATCAATATGCCTTCATTCAGAATAACATCACTTAAATAACCTGTACAAATACCTTTGAATGTTATGGCGCTTCCTTTATTAATAGCTTTCGGCGGCTGTTTAAATGTACAGTTCACACCAAATACAATATCGGATGATTGCAGGTAAACAACCGTTTCGCCTGCCTGGTTTCTCTTTATACTATTTACTATGCCGGTAACCTCTACGGCTTTATTCAGGAAGCTTGCATTGGCCGCCTGTTCATTATGCGCGAATGAATCATAAAGCGCTGTTGCCGTAATTTTAATTGCTTCCTCATTGGCAACATTTCTTGCTGGTTTATTCCAGATATAATAAGCATAACCTATACCTGCCAATGCGCTCAATAAAATAACTGCGATAAGAATTTTTTTCCAGTGCTTCATACAACATCGCCTGTTTTCTTTACTGAATAAAGTATAACAGGCATAGAAAGAATTAGGTTGCCATTGCCGATAAAAAAATTATATTGAAAAACGGATTGGTAAAACAGGCGGAAGTTTATCCAAAAGTCATGCGTCAGTAGCTAATGCCTCTTCATTTACTTTTCCACTTCCAGTCAAGCATTTTTATAAAATAACCACCAACAACACTGCGTGCCTGGAAGCCAACCTGTTTACCAGTTGTAGTTTCATGCCAATCGCTTAACGGCACACGTGTTGGCGTTTGTGTTGCGTATAAATAAACAGGGTTAATTAAAGCTTCAAAATTATTTTGAGAAGAAGCCAGTGTTGCAGTCCATAATATCCAATCGCTTTTTGTATAGGTTTTGCGGCTGTCTAAAGGCAGGCCGAATTTGTTTTGGTGTGCGAGGTAATAACTGATCTCTTTATCATAAACAGTTTGCGGGAAAAGATTAAGATGAAATAATTTATCCCAAACCATATTGTATTTCTGGCTCCATGTATTTTTTGCACCGAATGCAAGTGAATAATGAGCATTGTCCTCAGCCAGATCAAGCCATTGCGCTGCATAATTATGCGCAACAGAATCATAGTAAGCCGCTGCCGGTTTATCACCCATCATCTTCGCCATCATTGCATAAGATGCGATGCCCACAATTGCTTTAACGGAAAGGTTGGCATTGCGCGCAAGATGGCCTGCAAAATCATCGGTGCATAACTGGTTTTTCGGATCCAAACCATCATTCACCAGGTACTTTGCCCATTTGGTTAAACTCTGCCAATGTTTAACCGCATAATTTACATTTCCTTCTGCTTTTGTAATAGCGGCTGAGAGAATAATCATATTGCCCGCTTCTTCAACCGGCATATCCTCCCCGTAAGTTTGCCCGTTTGCCAAAGGATAAGTGCCTATATCATGTGCCGGGAAATCTTTTGACCATTTACCGCTTTCGCTGTAATCAAAAATACCGTTCAGCATGCCCTTTAATAATGCAGGATTATATACCAATGATAAAGGCGCAGAAGGATACGTTACATCAACCGTAAATATGGAACCATTACTGAAGTTTTCTTTTTGCGGAAACAACAATTCATTGTTTGGCCCGCGAACCAGCTTATGTGCAGCCAGCGATTGCCTGTAAGCCATCACGCAAAGCTTTGCATAGTTTTCGCCGCCCGCCTGCACCGCATCTGTATATAATTTATTATCAAAAGAATCGCAGGTAGATTGTATAGCAGGATATTGTTGCGCGGAGATTTCCAGCAGGTCATCCATCGTTTTATAATTCTTTTTCCACCACGCCTGCAGGTTTTTATTAAAGTATTGCATGGAATAAATGTCATCATACCCAAGCATTACAACAGCCCGGTTGCTGTTATTGTTCATACCCGTAAAAAGCGAAATATTGGATGCAAGTAAAATGTCTTTATCAAGTGCACTGCTATCATTATATAATGTTGTAAAAAAACCGTTCCTTACATAATCTTTTACAATATTTGGTATGGATGTAAGTTTCACTTCATACTGCTTTTGTTTTGGTGTGGCGAGATAAAAATAGCCCCAGTCAATCCTTATATCATCTCCCTTTTTTTGTAATACAGGCTGGGCTTCTGTGCCGCATTTTAATACAGTTAGATTTTTTGTTTGGTAAGCAGCGGCTTTCATTATTTCCGTGCCTGTATTGCCGGCAAGCGAACTGTTTGCTCCAAATAGAATGTTTACATTATGAATGCCCTTATCTTTTGCTGTTATGGCAAACCGCACAAAAGAAACAGGCCGTGAAAGCAGGTCAATGTTGCCGGCAATTAAAGGCGATAAAAAATCTACTTCAAGATTTATTGCACCGCAACTGAACAAATATTTTGTTTGTGTGGCCGTAACACTTACAGCCTCTTGTTTTGCCTGCAATATGCCAGGAGAAGTTGTTTTGGTAGCAAGCCCCGCATCAAGCCAGGCTTCACCGCCGGTATTGGTACAATGTATTGCTAATAAATTTCTGCCCCTGCGTAATTTTTTTATAACGGATTGTGGCAACTCATATTCAGCATAGCTGTTATTAACGTTTGTGCATTCAAACGCTTTTTCACCGTTTATATAAACTTCAGCGCCGTCATCGTTTTTCAGGTATAAAAACAAGTGGCTGATGTTTGTATCAAACACATCAAAATTTCGGCGCACCCATATTTCTTTTGTATTCCACACTGTAGATGGA